>CAZTBS010000030.1:0-21846 GCA_964612125.1 uncultured Leucobacter sp.
CAGGAGCTCGAGGCGAAGATCATCGAGCTGGACAAGAACCGCAACAACGTGGTCCTGTCCCGTCGCGCGTGGCTGGAGCAGACCCAGTCCGAGGTGCGCCACACGTTCCTCAACCAGCTCGCCAAGGGCCAGATCCGCAAGGGTGTCGTCTCGAGCATCGTCAACTTCGGTGCGTTCGTTGATCTCGGCGGTGTGGACGGCCTCGTGCACGTCTCCGAGCTGTCCTGGAAGCACATCGAGCACGCGTCTGACGTGGTCGAGGTTGGCCAGGAAGTCACCGTCGAGGTGCTCTCGGTCGAGCTGGATCGCGAGCGCGTTTCTCTGTCGCTCAAGGCTACCCAGGAAGATCCTTGGCAGCTCTTCGCTCGTACTCACGCGATCGGTCAGATCGCCCCGGGTGCGGTCACCAAGCTGGTGCCCTTCGGTGCGTTCGTGCGCGTCGCAGACGGCATCGAGGGCCTCGTGCACATCTCCGAGCTCTCGGGTCAGCACGTTGAGCTTGCTGAGCAGGTCGTCTCGGCCGGTCAGGAAGTCTTCGTCAAGATCATCGATATCGATCTCGAGCGTCGCCGCATCTCGCTCAGCCTCAAGCAGGCAAACGAGGGTGTCGATCCCGAGGGCACCGAGTTCGATCCCGCGCTCTACGGTATGACCGCTGAGTACGACGAGAACGGCGAGTACAAGTACCCCGAGGGCTTCGACCCTGAGACTCAGGAGTGGAAGGAAGGCTTCGAGGCTCAGCGCGAGCAGTGGGAGCAGGAATACGCTGCTGCTCAGGCTCGCTGGGAGGCCCACAAGAAGCAGGTTGGCCAGGCTCTGGTCGAGCTCGCAGAGGCTCCCGCTGGCGATGCCGGCGCAACGAGCTACTCGAGCGAGCCTCAGGCTGGCGCACTCGCAGACGACGAAGCGCTCGCTGCGCTGAAGGCGCGTCTCGAGGGCAACTAAGCCGCAACGCTGAAGGCCTGGTCTGGATTGATTCCAGACCAGGCCTCTTGCGTACCATCTCATCGATAGGGTGTTGGGATGACGCTCATTGCTCTCACCGGTGGCATTGCCGCAGGGAAATCCACTATTGCGCAGCGACTTGCCGAGCATGGGGCCGTGCACATCGACGCAGACCAGCTCGCGCGCGAGGTGGTTGAGCCGGGCGCGCCCGCACTTGCCCAGATTGTGGATCGCTTCGGTCCGGAAGTGCTCACTGCGGACGGCCAGCTGAACCGACCGCAGCTGGGCGCGCGGGTGTTTGGTGACCAGGTAGCGTTGCAGGCCCTCAATTCAATTGTGCATCCTGCGGTGCGACTCCTGAGTGAGTCACGGATTGCTGCGGCCTACGCAGCTGACCCCGGTGCGATCGTGGTCTACGACGTTCCGTTGCTCGCCGAGGGCGGGGACACGTCCCAATACGACCTCATTGTGGTAGCTGAAGCCAGCCCTGATGTTCGCCATCACCGCTTGGTGACCCTGCGCGGGATGACCCCTGAGGAGGCGACGGCACGCATCGCCAGTCAGGCCAGTGACTCCGCGCGGCGGAAGATCGCCGACGTCATTATTGACACCGGTGGCAGCACGGAAGACACTCTGGCGCAGGTGGACGAGCTGTGGCGTCGTCTGCGCTCGGGCACTGTTTAGGCGCGGGCGAACTCCGCGAACCAGTTCAGCTGGAACTGCGCGATCGCGGCAATGATCAGGTAGTTCACCAGCACAATGACCCATACCCAAGAGTGAAGGGAGCGCCAGAAGGCGTGTGCCCGAGGTGATGACGGGATGTCTCCGGCGGCATACGGGCGTGTCAAGCCCGACCACCACAGCGGGATCATGACCGTCCATGCGACCATGCACCAGGGGCACAGGGTGCCGAGTGCAAAGATGCTCTGGTATTGCAGCCAACACACGAAGATAAAGCCACCGAGCAGGCCGAGTTGATACAGCCGCCAGAACCACGCACGGAAGGACGCGCCTGCCAAGAGAGCCACACCAACCGCAATCGGTGCGATGAACGCACTCACGCCGATGATGGTGTTGCTGAACCCGAGAATCGAACCTTGCCAAGAGCCCATGTTTGGCCCGCAGGTCACGATCACACTGATGTTGCAGTTCGGAATATGCCCGGGGTCACGCAGAGTCTTGATGTACTCGGTGAGGAGTTCGAATGAGGCAAACCAGCCGACCATGCCGAAGAGCAGCGACATGATTGCGAAGCCAGTCGATCGGGCGCGAATGCTCGGAACGGTGCTCATGTGTTGATCCTAGTCGCGGCAGTGCTGCATGTTTCCTGCCTGACCGTGACATAATGGAAGCCGTTATCTCGCGGTATGACGACGCGCGATACGACAGTCTTTTTGGTCGCAAGGCGACCGAGCACGGAGCAACCGCTCCGCGCAGCACAGGTTTCGCGGCGGTCACGTCGCAAGAGAGTTTCCCGTAGTCGCGTTAGGCGGATCGGGCAGAGGAGTACACCAGAAATGGTGAATGAACCGAATACTGAAGCACCCACAACCGAAGACACCGAGATCAGCGTCGAGCCTGTTCTTCCGACAGATACGGTCGGTGACACAGATTCGGCCGGTGATGTCGTCGCGAGCGAGATTTCCGAGCCAGCCGAGCCAGAGGATTCGACACCGCCATCGCCGGAGCCGGAGTCGGTAGTGAGCGCAGAGTCGGTGATAGATGCAGATGCAGATGCGGTCACTGAAGCCACACCCGAAGCTGACGCTGCAGCGACGCCAGCCGAAGAAGCGAAGCCAGTCGTACCGCAACTGCTTCTGCCACTGTCTGAAATGACTCCTGAAGAGCGTTTCCGCGCGACCACACGACTGATCTTCCTGGCCCCCGACGTTCCGCCGGTGCAGCCACGGCAGCGCCGAAGCGAGCTCCGGCAGCTGGATGACATTCTGGATCGCCAGTTCACGCGAGGTTCGCGGGAAGATCGTGCCGAGGCCTTCGTGCCTGATGAGTACGAAGAACGTGAAACCTCAAGTCGTCGTCGCAACCGCCGTCGCAACGGCTCCGATCCGCTGCCTGAAGACGAAGCGCCGCGCCCGCAGATCCGGCAAGCCCCGGTGATCACCGAGCCCCAGAAGGTGAAGGGATCCACCCGCCTGGAGGCGAAGAAGCAGCGTCGTCGCGACGGACGCGACGCGGGTCGCCGTCGCAGACTGGTGATCACCGAGTCGGAGTTTCTCGCGCGTCGGGAGTCTGTCGACCGCCAAATGATTGTGCGCACCACTGCGGATCGCATTCAGATCGGCGTGCTGGAAGACAAGGTGCTCGTTGAGCACTACGTGGCCCGCTCGAGCGAATCCTCGCTCATTGGCAACGTGTACCTGGGTCGGGTGCAGAATGTGCTGCCCAGCATGGAGGCCGCCTTCGTTGACATCGGACGTGGGCGAAATGCCGTGTTGTACTCGGGCGAGGTGGACTGGTCGGTGTTCGAGGGCAGCGGATCCGCTCGTCGCATCGAAAACGCCCTGAAGCCGGGCGATCAGGTGCTCGTGCAGGTAACGAAGGACCCGGTCGGTCACAAGGGCGCTCGTCTCACGAGCCAGATTTCTCTGCCCGGTCGCTTTTTGGTGTACGTGCCAGGCGGGGCGATGAACGGGATCTCCCGCAAGCTTCCCGATACCGAGCGCGCGCGCTTGAAGAAGATCTTGAAGGAGGTGCTGCCGACCGGCGCAGGCGTCATTGTGCGAACCGCGGCGGAGGGTGCCACCGAGGATCAGCTCACGAACGACGTGCAGCGGTTGACCCGGCAGTGGGATTCGATCCAACAGCGCGTCGCTCAGGGCGGGGGGCCGGTGCTGTTACACTCCGAGCCCGACATGCTGATCAAGATCGTGCGTGATGTCTTCAATGAGGACTTCCACAAGCTCATCATTTCGGGCGACGACACCTACGCCACCATCACCGGATACCTCGAGCAGGTAGCGCCGGAGCTGCTCGAACGCGTTGCGAAGTACGAAGACTCACGCGATATCTTCGAGGAGTACCGCATCACCGAGCAGATCGCGAAGGCGCTGGATCGCAAGGTGTGGCTGCCCTCTGGTGGATCGCTGGTGATCGACCGCACTGAAGCGATGACCGTGGTTGACGTCAATACGGGCAAGTTCGTGGGATCTGGCGGCAACCTCGAAGAGACCGTCACCATGAACAACCTCGAGGCTGCTGAGGAAATCGTGCGGCAGCTGCGACTGCGTGATATTGGTGGCATCATTGTGGTCGACTTCATCGATATGGTGCTGGAGAGCAACCGTGACCTGGTGCTGCGGCGACTCGTTGAGTGTCTGAGCCGTGACCGTACGAAGCATCAGGTGGCCGAGGTGACCTCCCTGGGTCTGGTGCAGATGACCCGCAAGAAGTTGGGCTTGGGGTTGCTTGAGGCCTTCAGTGAGCCGTGTGAGGTGTGTGCTGGTCGCGGCGTCATCGTGCACCACGAACCCGTGTCTCGCCACCGCGCGGATGCGGTGTCGCCCCGCACGAAGCGGAAGAACTCATCGTCCTCATCACAGGCTTCCCACACGCAGACTCACGCGATCACGGATGAGTCGCGCAGTATGCTGGCGAAGATCGCTGCAAAGACGATCCCGGGTGCGCATGAGCACCATGAAGAGGCCGCGACGCCTGCGGTTGAAGAATCGTCAGTGAACGTTGCGCCTCGCGAGGAGAATTCGAACGAGGTGGCGAAGACTGTTCCGGTCGTTGAGGCTGCAGCGTCGTCGAACGAGAAGCCGGTGTCACCGGTTGCCGCGGACCTGCTGGAGCAGCTGGTGGTTGAGACGGCAAAGCGTCGCGAGACTCGCGCACGTCGCGCCAGCGGTGGCGGTGCTGCTCATCAGGCGGTGTCCCCAGACGACCTGCTGGGTTCTGTATTGGACGCATTGCCGCCAGCGCCCGCGCCTGGACGCAGTCGCAGTCGCGGCCGTCGCGTCAGTACCGCGGCGATCCGGCCCGACTCTGCAGCGACCCCCGGTGCAGATGAGACGGGCGATGCGGTACACGCCGCACCCGAGGGTATTTGACCGGGTCTGCGGTTTGCGATAAAGTTGACCGTTGGTGCCACTCGCATGTGCGGTGGTCTCTTGCATGGAGCGCCAGGCGCGCTCTCCCCGACAGGATTCGGTTTCGCCGAAGAATGTGGAAGAACGTTCTCGAGGAAAAGGTAGACAATTGGTTTACGCAGTAGTGCGCACAAGCGGCCGGCAGGAGAAGGTCGAGGTCGGTTCGATCCTGACCGTTAATCGAGTTTCGGGCGATGCAAAGGGCAAGCTTGAGCTGCCTGCTGTGCTCCTCGTTGACGGCGATAAGGTCACCACTGACCCCGCAAAGCTTGCAAAGGTGAAGGTCACCGCAGAGGTTCTGAATGATCTGCGCGGTCCGAAGATCGTCATCCAGCGTTACAAGAACAAGACCGGCTACAAGAGCCGTCAGGGTCACCGTCAGGATTTGACCCGCATCAAGGTCACCGGCATTAAGTAACCTGAGCCCACTGATTTCGTAAGGAGACAAGCAAATGGCACATAAGAAGGGCGCGAGCTCGACTCGTAACGGTCGTGACTCCAACGCACAGCGTCTCGGCGTCAAGCGCTTCGGCGGGCAGCAGGTGAACGCTGGAGAGATCCTCGTTCGTCAGCGTGGAACCCACTTCCACCCGGGCGCAAACGTTGGTCGCGGTGGCGACGACACCCTCTTCGCTCTCGCAGCTGGCGCTGTTGAGTTCGGCGCGAAGGGCGGCCGCAAGGTCGTCAACGTGGTGGCCGCAGCGTAAGTTTGCAGTGTTCAGCAGAGGCGGGCTTCGGCTCGCCTTTTGCTGTCTCTGCTGGTTGTAATTGGTGAGATGAGAGGAGGTGCGCGATGGTAACGTTCGTCGATCAGGTGCAAGTGCACGTACAGGCGGGCCGCGGTGGAAATGGATGCGTATCTATTCGCCGAGAGAAATTTAAGCCACTCGCGGGCCCCGACGGCGGTGATGGCGGCAACGGCGGTGACGTTGTGCTGGTAGCGGATCCGCAGTCCACGACCCTCCTTGACTATCACCGGCGACCGCATCGCGCTGCTGAGAGCGGTGGATACGGTGCGGGTGATTACCGCAATGGCACCCACGGAGCTGATCTGATCCTGCCGGTTCCCGTCGGAACTGTCGTGAAGGATGAGAACGACGAGACGCTCATCGATCTTGCCGAGCCGGGCATGCGCTTCGTGGCTGCACAAGGCGGGCTGGGCGGGCTCGGCAACAACTCACTTGCGAGCACGAAGCGTAAGGCGCCAGGGTTTGCGCTGCTCGGCACCGAAGGCGGTTCGGGCACGTTCACGCTTGAACTGAAGACCATCGCCGACGTTGCGTTTGTTGGGTATCCATCGGCGGGCAAATCGAGCCTCATTGCGGCTATCAGCGCCGCAAAGCCAAAGATTGCCGATTACCCGTTCACCACGCTGCACCCAAACCTCGGTGTGGTGCAGGTCGAAGATCACCGGTTCACCGTCGCTGATGTGCCGGGCCTGATCGAGGGCGCGAGCGAAGGCAAGGGCCTGGGGCTTGATTTCTTGCGGCACGTGGAGCGGTGTAGTGCGCTGCTGCATGTGCTCGACTGTGCCACGCTCGAGCCGGGGCGCGATCCACTGTCTGATCTCGAAGTGATCCGTGCCGAGCTCGCGGCGTACCCGGTGCCGGAGGGTCAGCTGCCCTTGCTCGAGCGACCGCAGCTCGTGGCACTGAACAAGATTGACGTTCCCGAAGCGAAAGAACTCGCTGATTTTGTGAAGCCGGATCTTGAAGCACTCGGCTACCGGGTATTCGAGATTTCTACGGTGTCGCATCAGGGTTTGCGTGAACTGAGCTTCGCGCTTGCGGAGCTGGTCGAGCAGTCACGCGAGCAGCACGCCGCGGCGGCTGTGGAACCACCCCGCATCGTGTTGCGCCCACGTCCGGTGCGAGATGCCGGCTTCCGTGTTGTCACCGAGGGGGGCACGTACGGCACGATCTACCGCATCCTCGGGGAGAAGCCGGAGCGCTGGGTGCAGCAGACGGACTTCGCGAATGATGAGGCTGTCGGGTACCTAGCGGATCGCTTGCAGAAGCTCGGCGTCGAGGAAGCCTTGGTCAAGGCTGGCGCCGTCGCTGGCTCGACCGTGGTGATTGGTCCGGGCTCCGGTGTGATCTTCGATTGGGAGCCGACCCTCACCACTGCCGCTGAAGTGCAAATCGGAGCGCGTGGCACCGATCTTCGCCTCGATCAGACGGGACGCCGTACCAACCAGGAGCGCCGTGCCGAGTATCACGAGTTGATGGATGCGAAGGCTGCTGCACGTGCGGAGCTTGAGACCGAGCGAAAGGCCGGGATCTGGAAAGAGGAGTCGTGAGTCAGTCCGCAAGCGCCGAGCGTCACCAGCCGCGATTCGCCGGAGCGCGAGTCGTGGTGAAGGTCGGCTCGTCCTCGGTCAGCGGTGACAACGCCTCCCAGATCCCGACGCTGGTCGATGCGTTGGCGGGACTGCATGCGGCTGACAGTCAGGTCATTCTTGTGTCCAGTGGGGCTATCGCTACCGGCGTCCCCTTTCTGCGGCTCGATGCCCGACCCGAAGACTTGGCGACGCAGCAGGCCGCTGCCGCCGTCGGGCAGAACATTCTCGTCAATCGCTACCAGCGGGCGCTGACCGCGCACGAGATTATTGCCGGTCAGGTGCTGCTGACCGCGCACGACCTCGAAAATCCGACACACCGCGGCAACGCAAAGCGGGCGATCGAGCGTCTGCTCGAACTCGGGATCCTACCGATCATCAACGAAAACGATACCGTGGCGACACATGAGATCCGCTTCGGAGACAACGACCGCTTGGCGGCGTTGGTGGCCAGGTTGATCCATGCGGATCATCTCGTGCTGCTGTCGGACGTCGACGCGCTCTATACGGCACCGCCCACTACCCCCGGTGCCACTCGCATTGCCCACGTTGCCTACGGCGATGATCTCGTGGGCGTGGAGATCGGCGCCACGCAGTCCGGCTGGGGCACCGGTGGTGCCGCAACCAAGGTGCAGGCGGCGCGCTTGGCGGCCGAGGCTGGCACCGAGGTGCTGCTGACTGAGACTAAGCTGCTCTCCCGGGTGCTCGCGGGAGAACCCCTCGGCACCACCTTCGCGGCTCGCCCGGCATAGTGTCATTACACTGGAAGGCATGACCTCCGCAGATCCTTTCCTCACTCGTCTCGAACTTGCGCGCTCGGCTGCGCGTGGCTTGGCGCAGGCAACGACGGCGCAGAAGAACGCGGCCCTAGCTGCGATCGCCGACGCGATCGAGGCAGGAATTCGCCCGGTGGTGGAAGCCAACGCACGTGACCTTGCGCGTGGCCGCGAGGCAGGGTTGACCGAGGGTCTTCTCGATCGTCTGTTGCTCGACGAAGCTCGCCTGCGCGGTCTTGCCGACGCTGTGCGCGAGGTGATCGCGCTGCCCGACCCTGTCGGTCAGGTGGTGCGGGGATCCACCCTCGCGAACGGCATCCAACTCACTCAGGTGCGTGTGCCGTTTGGTGTGATCGGCGCGATCTACGAGGCACGACCTAACGTCACCGTTGATATTGCTGCGCTTGCACTGAAGAGTGGGAACGGTGTGGTGTTGCGTGGCGGCACCGCTGCGGAGCATTCCAACCGTGAACTGGTCGCTCTGATTCAGCAGGCGATCAGCAGTGTCGGGCTGAATGGCGACGCGGTGCAGACTATCGACGATTTCGGTCGCGAGGGTGCGAACCGCCTGATGCGAGCACGCGGGTACGTAGACGTACTGATTCCGCGGGGGAGCGCGGGGCTCATCTCGACGGTGGTGCAGGAGTCGACCGTGCCGGTGATTGAGACCGGGGCCGGGATCGTGCACGTCTATGTTGACGCAAGCGCTGACGCCGAAAAAGCCGTGGCGATCGTGACCAATGCGAAGACGCACCGTGTGAGCGTCTGCAATGCGGCTGAGACGTTGCTTGTGCATCGTGATGCTGCGCCACGGTTGCTCCCGCTTCTGGCTGAGTCTTTGATCGGTGCGGGGGTCGCGCTATCCGGTGACGCGGCATCGCGTGAGCTGGTGGCAGGCATCGCAGAGGCTACCCCCGAGGTCTGGGAGACTGAGCACTTGGCCCTCGAAATGGGCGTGAAGGTGGTCGAGTCGCTCGATGAGGCACTCGCGCACATTGAACGCTACTCCACACGTCACACCGAGGCGATTGTGACCGAAGACTACGCGAGCGCGCAGCGCTTCCTGGCAGAAGTGGATTCTGCAGTGGTGATGGTCAATGCGTCGACGCGCTTCACCGACGGCGGCGAGTTTGGCTTCGGCGCCGAGGTGGGCATCTCGACGCAGAAGCTGCACGCGCGTGGGCCCATGGGTCTGCCTGAGCTGACGAGCACGAAGTGGTTGGTACGTGGAGACGGCCAGATCCGCTAGCGTGTCGCGGCTGCGTGCCGACCGGCGGCGCAACCGACTAGACTAGTGATGTTCAACGTTCCGTAATGAATGCAGGGGAAGCTTGATGTCTGTTCTCGCCACGATTGCACTTGCCGCCGAAGAGGGGCATCACGTCGTCAACGAGTTGTGGTTCCCCGCGTTCTTGTTCGGGGTCATCATGTTCGCGATCTTCGTTGCTCTCGCAGCGATCACGTTCAGCTTCCGTGATGTGGCAAACCGTCACTCCGAGAAGGCCGAGGCGTATGCCCGCGAGCATGGCAACAGCCAGCACCACTGAGCTTGAGGCGCCACGACGGCGCCGTATCGGGGTGATGGGCGGTACGTTCGACCCGATCCACCATGGTCACTTGGTTGCGGCGAGTGAAGTCGCTGCAGGTTTTGATCTGGATGAGGTCATCTTTGTGCCGACCGGGCAGCCGTGGCACAAATCGCAGGTCTCGCCTGGGGAGCATCGCTATTTGATGACCGTTATTGCGACGGCATCGAACCCGCGGTTTCGTGTGAGTCGCGTGGATATTGACCGCCAGGGCATCACATATACGGTTGATACCCTGCGTGATCTGCGTCAACAACACCCGGATGCCGATCTGTTCTTCATTACCGGCGCTGATGCAGTTGCCCAGATTGTCGGCTGGAAAGACGTCCCTGAGCTCTGGGAGCTCGCGCACTTTATTGCAGTGTCGCGTCCGGGGCACGAATTGTCTCTGTCGGGCCTTTCCGACGAACACGTAAGCTTATTGGAAGTGCCTGCGCTGGCAATCTCATCGACTGACTGTCGTGGTCGAGTGGCGAAAGGCCAACCGGTCTGGTATTTGGTTCCTGATGGGGTTGTGCAATACATCGCCAAGCACGATCTGTACAGCGGAGAAAGTGACTGACGGATGAGTGACAACGAAGACGGCCGCCCGTTGAGCCGACGTGAGCTGCGGTTGCGTGAGATGGAAGCAACCGGGGCGATTCCGCTGCTCTCTGAGGCAACTGAGCCGACGGCGATCCCGGTGTATGCGACCGAAGCTGCAGCCGTTCCCGCGCAGGACGATGATGACATCGTCATCTCTCCGGTTGATGAGAACGGGAGACCGCGCACGCGGCGCGAAATGCGTGAGCTGCGAGAGCAAGCGCTCGCTGAGCGTGCGGCGCGGCTCGAGGAAGCGGCCGCTGCAGACGCTGCGGTGCAAGATGCCGCGATGCAAGACGCTGCGGTGCAAGTCGATACTGAGGTCGAGAGCTCCGTCGACGCAGATGGAGAAGACGTCGTCGATGACGCGGCGGATGAGGCTGACCCTGAGTCTGCCGAGCTGCTGCTCGCGCAAACCCAGCCATTCACACCCGCAGACGTGGCCGACGCTGAAGTCATCGAGTCGGACGTTGCCGATACGGAAATAGCTGAGAGCGATGACGAGGATGACGACGACTCTGAAGTCATGGAGGGAGTCCCCGTAGATTCCGACACTCTGCCGGTCTCTGCAATTTCTGCAGCTGTCCCGGTTGCGGCTGCGTCACAGGGATACACCTTTCCGGATATCACTCCGCTGGACGAGAGCGTCTCGGTGTTTGACGATCCTGCGACGCGGGCGGCAGCGGGTAGTGGCCTCGCGGCTTCCGCGGTTGACAATGGTGACGAGGCTGACTTTGATTCGTTCATCGAGCGGGCAGTCGCGCAGGAGGGTGCCGCGAGCGCGCTCAGCACCTCGGCGCTGATCTTGCCGAGCATGCCTGAGAGTGCAGACCTCAGTGGCCCGCTCGGGGAGACCGGAGAACTGTTCGTCACGGGCTCGATTGAGCTGCCGCGTTCGCTCGGTGAGACCGGCGGCCACGCAGCGCTGTTGGATTCGCTGGAAGCTGATCCACTGGAAGATATCGGGATTTCTGAGCGGCCAGCTAGCGATGACGGAATAGCGCCGGTGTCGGCGGCTCGGGCGGTGAGCGCGCGGGCCGTGCTGGGCCCAGTGGTCACCGAAGCGCAGAAAGAGAAGAGCAAGCTGCCTGTGGTGTTGATTGCCACCGGTGGCGGGTTAGTGGTGGCCGTGGTGGCGCTACTGGTATGGGGAGCGACGTCAGGGATGTTTGGTTGAGTAAGTCACACGAGGTAAGCGTGCAGCAGATGCTGCGCACGGCGGTATTGGCAGCGGAGTCCAAGGGGGCGATCGCTCCGGTAGCGCTGGAAGTCTCAGAGCACTTTGCGCTTGCGGACGTGTTTTTGATCGTCAGCGGAAGCGTAGAGCGCAACGTGCAGGCGATTTCCGATGAGATCGAAGACAAACTTAACGAGTCTGGCGTGCGTACCATTCGGCGTGAAGGCCGTACGGGCGGGCGCTGGGTATTGCTCGATTTTGGTGACCTGATTGTGCACGTGTTCCACCAGGAAGATCGTGAGTTTTATCAGCTCGAGCGACTCTGGAAGGATTGCCCCGTCATTGACCTGGCCCAGTTCATTGAGGCCACCACTGATTTGCAATCAGATCCGGCCGATAGTGTAAAGTAGAAGAGTTGTCGGGTGAGCATTCGCCCGACTTCCCGGGTCTGTGGCGCAGCTGGTAGCGCACCTGCATGGCATGCAGGGGGTCAGGGGTTCGAGTCCCCTCAGATCCACCAATTCTTGTCGTAGAGAGATCTCTATCGCTTGTCGCAACAGATCTTTATGTCCAGATCCACCACCTTGCAGTGGACCGGAACGTCGTGTATGACGGAGCACGTGTGCTTCAGACATTGACCCCGCCGCGCCGCGCTACGTCTGAGTGAGTGCAAGAATAACTCCAGCCGGAGGCGTGATGCCAGACGGAGTGAAGTTTCTCGGTCCTAGCTGCGAGCCTCTGACACAACAAGACACCCGCGACCCTCGGCCTTTGCGCGATAGAGTGCACGGTCGACGACCCGCAGCATCGCATCGAAGCCCACATCCTCGGGCCATTCGGCGAGTCCTGCAGATACCGTGACAGTAATTGGACCCGATGCCGTGGAAATCGGCGAATCACTGACTCGCTCCAGAAGTCGTTCGATGATCTTTTGTGCTTGCGGCAAGGGTGCTGACATCACCACGATGAATTCGTCACCACCCCAGCGAGCAATCAGGTCACGACTTGCCAGACTGTGCGAAAGGCGGCCAGCGATGGCCGTAATGAATTCGTCACCAACGAGGTGACCGTACGTGTCGTTGACCGCCTTCAACTGATCGCAATCGAGAATCGCCAACGATCGCATGGCCGGATCGATTTCATCAAGCGCTAGGGTAAGGCCGCGACGATTGAGTAGGCCAGTCATCGCGTCAGTTCGGGCCTGGAGCTCGGCGAATCTGTGTTGCTCAGCGGTCAGCACGGCCTCGGTGAGTTCCTGCTGCAACTTGCGTCGGGCGATGGAGGCGAAGACTGCAATGACTCCGACGAGGGCGATGATCACGAGTCGCACGTTTTGCGCTGCCACATTCCCGTCGGACGCGGTAAGGCCAAACAGAAACCCCGAGAGGAGAGTGACAATCCCGACAGTCCCTGTCATCAGCGGGGTGCCAAAGACAGCAGAGAACATTGGCACCACGGCGAGCACCCCGACGTATGCGGTCTTCGGTCCCTCCATCGTGTCAGCGGTAAGAATCACCGCAATGAACGCGAGCGGGGCAAGCACACCCGCGAGAATGCTTGATTCGCGCTTCACTGCAGTCTCCTTACTGACCACGTTACGCGGGGAAGACATCTTCGTGATGGGATGACAGGAGCGCCAGGCTCTCTTTCAAGATGGACTGCACGTCGATTTCTCGCACGACCATCGCCGCAAGGTCAATCAGAATCTGCCGCTCGCGGAGCGTGAGCGGTTCACGGGGTGTGTAGTCGAGGACACAGAGCGATCCAAGAGGGAAACCCTGCACAGTGAGCGGGGCGCCCGCGTAGTAACGAAAGTGCGGATCTCCAGACACGAGTGGGTTGTGACGCAACACCGGGTGCGCAGCGAGATCCGTCACCTCAAAAAAGCTGTTCTGGGAGATCGTGTAGTTGCAGATGGCGACGTCACGACTCGTGTCATCAGCATCCAGACCGATCACGCACTTAAACCACTGTCGGTCTTCGCCGAGCAGGGTGACCGCCGCAACCTCAGTTTCAAACACGCGCCGCGTGAGATCTGTGATGCGGTCAATGTTCTTGTCGGGTGCAGAGTCTATGAGTGACAGGGAATCAAGAAACTGGATCCGCACTGCTTCGTTGTCGGGTGTCGGATACTGCATCATTCGTGGTCTGTGCTCCGGTTTTGAACAGGCGGCGATGTGTGAGCTGCTGTGAAATATTCGGACATGGGAATAGGTCGCTGGAACAAGTACCCCTGGAAGATTCGATAGCCCATCTCACGCAGCAAAAGGTAATCCTCCTGTTCTTCAATGCCCTCGACCACGTGATTACGTCCGAGCACCTGCAGCATGCGGAACATGAGCCCGAGCATGCGGCGTCGTTCGGGGCGCGCCGCCGCGTCAAGGATGAGCTTCCGGTCAATCTTCACCGCGTCGAAGTCATAGTCGGTAAGCAATGAGCGACCATTGTGTCCGCTACCGAAATCATCGAGCGCCGTGGAATGCCCCATCCTGCGCAGTTCACGAAGCAGCGGGTTCGCGATCCCTGGCGAGGGCATTGGGTATGTTTCTGTGAATTCCAGCGTGAGCGGGACAGTGCTCTGAGAGAGAAGGGAGAGCAGCCGCGACCGATCTGCCTCAGTGTGCACCACCGAGTTATGCAGATTGATTGACGCACGGGTCGCACACATGCGATGAAGCTTTTCGACAAGTTCAAGGTGCCATTCAAGGAGAGCGAAGTGCTCATGCACTTCGAGGCTTGAGAAGAATCCCTCCACGTCTGGGATCGAAGCCGGAGGGCGGCTCAATACTTCTCCGTATGCGCCAGCGGTTCCTGTGACTGGGTCAGGTTCGAGGTGGTACTGCTGAAAGTACGCGGTCAGTGCGACGCCTCGCAAGGGAAGCGCGCGGGTTGTCAACTGTCAACCCGATCGCTCATCATTTTTTTACCGTACTGCGCAGAAGCGTGAGTCCGGTTCCCTTCTCACCCTTTTGGGGTGAGGTCGCGGTGATCCTTACGACCCGTGGCGTGATCGAGAAACTCCTCAGGTGACACGTGGAGTGCCCCATTGATGTGGAGGGCGTTCATCCTGTTGCCTGTGCGCGCAGCGGGAATTCCGGTGCAGACAGACGGGTTAGGGAGTCCACTCCTGTTCGAGAACCTCGGCGAAGCGTCGGAACGTCTGATCCGCGGGGTGTGCACCGTTGACCAGGTTCGACTCATTCATGAAGACAACGATGCTCGCACCTGTTTCTGGGTCATGAAAGACGGCGGCGGTGTAACCGAGGCCCTCGCCGTTGTGCCCCCACCACCCGTTGGTTTCGCCCATACCCAAGGCATAGAGGTCATAGGGCGGGCCAGATTCCAGCGGGGCACCCTCTTGGCGCTGTGCCTGCGTGGCAGGCTCCAGCAGCGCACCGCTTGCGAGCGTCTCTGCCCACACTCGCGCGTCTTCAAGCGTTGAGACCATGCTCCCAGCCGGACCAAGGATGGAGAAGTTCTGATCCACCGCTTCGCGTGGCTCCTCAGCCGGGCCATACCCCGAGGCATGTGGCTGCGTCCAGTCAGTCACGTCAACCATGTATCTGGTGTCTGCGAGCCCGAGCGGTGTCAGGATTCGCTCGCTGAGCACCGCATCGAACGGCTGACCGGTCACCTTCTCGATCAGCGCACCAATCAGATTGGTGTTGGCATTCGTGTACACGTGCGATGAACCCGGAGCGAACTGCGCGGGCCTGCCGAGCATGAAGCTGTTGAGGTCGTTGAGGGTGAACAGCCGCGCAGGATCCTCGCTGAAGATCGCAGCGAAGTCTTCGTTCGTGTAGTCGGCTACGCCGCTTGACATGTTGGCCAGCTGGCGCAGGGTGATCTGATCGCCATCGGTCACGCCGTCGACATAGTCGCTGATGGTGTCGTCAAGGCTCAGCTTGCCGTCATCGACGAGCTGTAACAGCAGTGTGACCGTGAAGGACTTCGTCACGCTGCGCAGCGGCCACGACATGTCGATGGTGGTTGCTTCGCCCTGTTCGATGTCCGCCAGGCCCGCCGCGACAACCCAGTTTCCTGATTCGGGGAGCCACACCCCAGCCACCGCACCAGGAACGTCGTATTCTGCCATCGTTTCGTCGAGCACTGCTTGCAGTTGCGTCTGCAGTTCGGCAGGCAGTGAACTTTCGGTGACGACTGCAGGGTCACTTTCGGCACCAGTCGTCTGCGGAGTCGCGCACCCGCTGAACGCCAGAATGCTGGCGGTCGCGGCTGCGATGACTGGCGCAGCAACTTTCGGCCTTGATGCCCTGCCAGTTCGCTGCATGATGGTCGCCTTCTCTCCGTCGATGTCGCAATGGTATCGAACCGGACCAGACAAGTCAGGTCAGATTGTGTATGAACCTGGCGGTCGCTGAGTGCACCCGGGTGTGCACGTCAGTGCCCCCGGAACGCCTCCGCCAACCACCACGCGCCGCCGTCTGAGGCGATCCGCGCGTCGAGCACCAGCGGCCGGCGCGGCCCGGCGCTGAGCCAATCGCGCACCGCGGCAAGATCTTCCACTCGCTGCACGGTGACTCCATCCGCGCCAAAGCCGCGGGCGATGCTCGCAATATCGACGCGCGGGAACGTCACCGTATCGAGCGGTGGCATCACGGATGTGGGATCTTCAGAGACACCAAAATGGTGGATCTCGGCCCCGTACGCGTCATCGTTGTAGACCACGACCAGCAGCGGCAAGCCGAGTCGCACTGCGGTTTCGAGCTCGGCGATGCTCATCAAGAATCCACCATCTCCGGCGCCCAGCACCGGCAAACGTGTGGGTTGCGCGAGCGCAGCGCCAATCGCGGTGGCCAGCCCGAGACCGATCGACTGGAAGGCCTGCGTGAAACAGAAGCCATCTGCATCGGGCACGTCGAGGTACGCCGAGGGGTAGCCCATGAAGTTGCCGGAATCCACCGATACCACGCGGTCAGGCGGCAAAATCTCGTTGAGTTCTCGTGTCAGCACGCGCGGGTCGATGGTGTCGCTGCCACCGAAATCGGGTGGATCAAGCGGTACGTCCACCCACCGTGCGGCCGCGGCGATGCGCGCAGCCACCTCAGCTGTGCGGTAGCCCTGTGCTGGCTCGTGTTGCACCTCAGTGAGCCTTGCCAGAACCGCCGCGGCAGTGGCCGCGCTGTCGCCCAGCACACCCAGATCAATCGGGCGATGCGCGCCGAGCGCAGGCGACTCGAGATCGACTTGCACGACGCGTGCACCTTCGCCGATCAGACGCCCATGACGCATGGTCCACATGTTGAGGGCACACCCGAAACTCACAATCAGATCCGCCGCCGTGATCAGCTCTGCGGTGAGCGGCGAAGAGAATCCGCCTGAAATGCCGAGATTAAAAGGGTCGCCCTCAAACAGCCCCTTCGCGACCGCCGAGGTGGCCAGCAGTGCCCCGCTCGCCGCAGCCAGTGCCCGCAGTTCTGGCCCGGCAGAGCGACCACCACGCCCCGCGATGATTACCGGTCGCTGCGCGGCCATGAGGTGATCCACCAGCGCATCTATCGCCGCATCGCCGGCGCGCGGCGGCACAGGGGCTGGCGCAGCTGCCAGCGAATCCAGCGCTCGCAGGGCCGATTGCGGCACAGCCTGTGCTTGCACGTCGAGCGGCAGGTTCAGCACCACCGTACGGCGCTCGTCACGAGCCACATGAAACGCGCGAATCACGTCGGTGAGTGCGCTCTCGGCGGAGTGCACGCGATGCGACTCAGCAAGCACCGCGTGCGCAAGCCCGGGCTGATCCATCGCGAAATTTGACCCCACCGAGGCAGCCGAAGCTTCCGCGGTGAGCACGATCAGCGGTGTACGGCTCTTCGCTGCTTCGCCGATGCCGGTTGCCGCGTTGGTCAGGCCGCACCCCTGGTGCAGTGACACCAGTGCCACTTCTCCCGACATTCGTGCGAAGGCATCCGCCATTGTCGCTGCCCCGCCCTCGTGACGTGCTGCGGTGTAGGGCACGCCCGCCGCCTGCAGGGCATTCGTGACCGCAAAGTTTCCAGATCCCACCACGCCGAAACAGTGTTTCGCGCCGAGGGCGGCAAGCGCACGCGCGACAACTTCGGCGACAGTCATATCAGGCAAGTGAGGCGTCCCTTCGGGTGACGAGCGAAGAACGGTGTGCGTGTGGGGGCTGGTTACGCTTCGACGAGCGCGAAGACGCGCGTCGGGCTGCCGGTGCCGCCCACAATGGGCAGCGGCGCCACAATGATCACCGCGCCCTGTGGGGGAAGCTGCGCCAGGTTCTGCAGCGAGGTGATGCCGTACTTGTCGGCTCCCAGCAGGTGGTAGTGCAGCGGGAACGGTGGATCAAGCTCGGCACCTCGCCCGGCGTCGATGCCGACCGTTTCGACACCAACGCCTGAGATTTCGGGTCGGGTGGCCAGCCATGCGGCGCACTCCGCGGTGAACCCTGGCGTGTGCGAGCCGGTTTCATCGGCGTTCAGGAACGCCTCCTGCGAGTCCGAGAACGCATCCCAACCGGTGCGCAGCAGCAGCCAAGTGCCCGGAGCAAAGGCACCGTGTTGCGCCTCCCACGCCTCCACATGATGAATGTCGAGCAGAAAATCGTTGTCGGCGGCCGCTTCGGCGGAAAAATCGAGTACCGCCGCGGGACCGATCAGTCGTGCGGGCGGAATCTCCGACACGTCATGGCCGTCGCGTCCGCTGATCCAGTGGATCGGGGCATCGAGGTGAGTGCCAATGTGTTCGCCCGTGTGAATATTCGCGTGCTTCCAAAACGGACCGGGCTCGTTGTACTCGCTCACTGTCTCGAGCGAGAAGTCAATCAGATTGGCGAATGGATCCGGCAAACGCAGCGTGGGCGTCGATGCCTGCAGCTTGTTGGTGAGATCGACGACGCGGAGCGATCCTGATGCAAGAGCACCGAGGAGTTCTGGGATGAGTGACATGGGTCCTCCTCTTCGAGGAGTGTGCCGAGCGACACACTGGTGACGGGCGCAAACCACACCAGGGTATCGTGCGAACGGCCATTCAGCTTAGGCCGCGTGTTCGTGGCGCGCGTCACACACTCCACCGGGGCAGTACATCGGGGGCTGCTTCCCGAAACGGCGCTGCAGGGCGCAGCCGACGCACATGCCAAACGCTGTTTCCAGGAAGAGGAGCGTTAGGCACAGGCCGCACAGGCTCAATGTCACCCACAGGGGAGCGGCAAGTAGGCCCATGGTTGCGCACGACACTGCGGCAAGCCCAAAGCCCAGCCACCACGCAAATTCCTTCTGCGAGGCACCCACCCATTCAGGCTGCTGTCGGCGCACCACCAGTCTCCCGAGTGCGAGCGACGGCGACCAGCGATCACCGCCGACCACACGCAGCATCATGTCGAACATGAAGAACATGCCGAAGGGCTGCAATGGGCGTTGTGATTCAGTGAAGAATGCGGTCGCGAACGCCGCCCCGCCAAGCAGAAAGAGGATGCCGGCCGCCGCACGCACGGCGCGCTGGTTGATAACCGGCACCGCATAGCCTGGCACGTACGCGCCAATCTTTGGTGTCGCTTCGCGGGTGCGAGGGCTGGCAGCGTTCATGAGCCTCAGCGCCCGAACAGGCGCGAGAAAAATCCGCCGCGCTCGGCTTTGGCAGCGTCGATCTGTGCCTGGGTGTGCTTTCCATTGCACCACTGCGAAGCAGGAACGGACTTCTTGACCATTGCGACGTGCTGACCGCAGCCAGCCCAAGTGGTCTTCCCGCAAGTACGGCAGGTAACAGCTCTACACATGTGACGTTCCTCTCGTGCCCTTGGTGTGTGAGGTTAATACACCAGGGGGTATCATTCTGACACTGAGTAATATACCCTAGGGGGTATCAAATCTGTCAAGTGGGCATGGAAGGGAGTTCCGAAATGACTCATGAGCCAACACCCGATGGCGCTGCATCACCGGTGCAGGGTGTGGGAAATCGGAAGATCATCAACCGGCTCCGTCGGGCGCACGGGCAACTCGCAGCGGTGATTGCTGCGGTCGAGGGCGAAGCGCCATGCCGCGAGACGGTGCAACAACTCGCGGCCGTCTCGAAGGCTTTGGATCGCGCTGGCTACCTCTTGATTTCGACGGCACTCACCGAGTGCCTGAATAACCCGAACGCAGCCGGAAAAGACGGTCCGGAGGAGCTGGAGAAGCTGTTTCTCACGCTTGCCTAGCTGAGCGACAGGGGGCCGCGGAGCTCGATGGCCACCGCGGTGTCGACCAGATGACCGCGGCGCCGCTGCTGACTGGCTTGCGCCAGTTATATTGAGAACCGTGTTCAGCATGAGTGGCGATTCAGCATGAGTGGCAACCAAGATGGCGACGGCCAGCGTGCAAGCGATAGCCATAACCGTCCTTTTGCTGCTGGCCAGGGATCCAGTCACAGTCACAGCCATCCCTACGACGCTGATGGTGCCCTCCTAGAGTCGCACGGCACCCCGTTCGCGGCTCCAAGAGCGATCCGGCGTGCGGTAGTCGCTGCGCTGATGTTGATTGCGGCGCTCACCGTCGCGGGAATGGTCGCGCTGTGGCCGAACGCAGCGGCGGTTGAGGATCTGATTCAACGTGCCTCGGGCCTCACCGGAGAGTCACAGACCGTGCGCGGGGAAGTGCTCAGCACGAGTGCGGCATGTGCGGCGACGGGTGGGCAGGCTGGCGGTGTTCAGGCTGCCAGCGGTGAAGTTGAAGGTAGAGTTCCGTGTGTAGCGGTGCGGATCGGTCTGCTGGATGGCCTCGACACTGGGCAACTGGTGACCATCGAGGTGACCGGAGCACAGGCCACCTCCGGGTTGCGTGCGGGTGACACCGTGCAGCTGACAGCGAGTGCCCCGATCGACGCGCAGGCACCCGAATCGGCGTCTGCCCAGCAACGCGGTGCGCTTCAGCTCAGCTATGCGCTTGCGGGGCCCGAGCGCACCGTGCCGCTGGTGATCCTGGCGCTGCTCTTTGCCGCTGTAGTGATCACTGTCGGGCGGCTGCGAGGTTTTCTCGCACTTGCCGCGCTGGGGGTGAGTGGTGCGGTGCTACTGGTATTTGTGCTGCCGGCACTGCTGGCGGGTGGGCCGGGCCTTGCGATCGGAATGGTGGGATCCACCGCGATCATGTTTGTCACCCTGTTTTTTGTGCACGGATGGAACTTGCGCACCGCCTCGGCCCTGATTGGCACACTGTTTGGGGTTCTGATGGTGTCGGGGATCTCACTGGTCGCCGTTGCGAGCACGCGACTCACGGGTCTCGGTGACGAGGCGGCGGGCCTGCTTTCCGGTTTCGCTCCGACGCTTGATTTGCGCGGGATCCTGACCTGCTCGATTCTCATCGCTGGTCTGGGGGTGCTCAACGACATCACCATCGCCCAGGCATCCTCGGTCTGGGAGCTGCGGGCCGCCGCCCCGCAGCTGAGTCGCCGCGATATTTATGCGCGCGCGATGCGTATTGGCCGTGACCACATTGCTTCCACCGTGTACACCGTGGTGTTCGCCTACGCTGGGGCCGCGCTCTCGGTGCTGCTGCTGGTGTACGCCGCTGGTGCGCCGGTGTTCGAACTGCTCTCGCGTGAAGACTTCGCCATTGAGATCGTCCGCACCTTGTGCGGCAGTGTCGGCCTGGTGTTGGCAGTGCCGGTCACCACAGCGGTGGCGGCATGGTTGGTGCCTGCCCAGCTCGGATCACACACGTCAGCCACTCGCTAGGGCATTGCCCTGTGCTGTTGGGCCCGTTCTCAGGAACTTTTATATTCATGTGGAATAATTGAACATGCAAGTTGTTTCACCCTGAGGCGGTGGGCACAGCGGTCCTCTGATCCGGAGTAATCGCGGCCGTCCGCCCTCAGTCAACGCACACCAAGCAAGGAGCATCTCCATGACCAAGATCGCGATCATCACCGGTTCGACCCGCCCCGGCCGCATCAACCGCGGCGTAGCAGAGTGGGTGCTGGCGCAGGCGCAGCAGCGCGGTGACGCCGACTACGAGCTGGTCGACATCGCCGATTTCAACCTGCCGCTGCTCGACGAGGGCATGCCCGCTGCGTACGCACAGTACGCCCAGGAGCACACCAAGGCTTGGGCCGCGAAGATCGCCGAGTTCGACGGCTTCGTGTTCGTGACCGGCGAGTACAACCACTCGGTGATCCCGGCGCTCGCCAACGCCCTCTCGTACCTGAACGTCGAGTGGGCGAACAAGGCTGCGGGCATCGTCGGCTATGGCTCCGCTTTCGGTGTGCGTGCCATCGAGCACCTGCGCGGCATCCTCTCCGAGCTGCAGATCGCACACGTGCAGAAGACCGGCATGTTCTCGCTCTTCACCGATTTCGAGAACTTCCAGACCTTCAAGCCCACCGA
>CAZTBS010000031.1:0-20367 GCA_964612125.1 uncultured Leucobacter sp.
ACCCTCGCGCACACCCCGCAATTCGGTTGCTTCGGCCTGCACGAGTGGGCGATGGTGTACCGGCTCAAACCCGACGAGGTGCGCCACGCGGGGCTGCCGCTGCGCATCGGGCACGCGGCAACCGATGCCGTGGTGGAGAGCCACCGCATCGTGTGCACCCATTTCGATGCGTACCGTTTCTTCACTCCCGATGCGGCGCCGCTCAACACGCTGCGCCCGACCCGCGAGACCCAGCCGCAGCTCGAGCAGGCGGGATGCCTGCATGCGGGCATGGATGTCTACAAGTGGGCCGCGAAACTGGGGCCAATTGTGCCAGGCGAGCTGCTGCTCGATGCCTTCGAACTGGCACGCGACATTCGCGAGGTCGACATGCGGGCTTCCCCCTATGACGTCACGGGCTTTGCTGGCGCCGACGGTACCCCGCTGACGCCGATCGCGATCGAAACCCCGGAAGGCAAGCGCCTGTATGCCGAGTTGCAGCGCGACTTCGCTGCCCGCGGCAATATTCTGCGCGAGCGAGTGCTCGCTGCGATTAGCCTTGCGCGGCGGTCGCTCGCCGCTCAGCGCGGGGACCGATAGCGCGCAGCGCCCCGAGAATCGCGATCAGGTCGACGAGCTCCTGCATCCAGGCCCCCGCGAGCGCTGGCAAGAACCCAAACGCCGCAACCAGCATCAGCCCCACGCTGATGATGATGCCAAGCCAGATACTCTGCAGCGCGATGCGCACGGTGTCGCGGCCGATGCGAACGGCATGGGCCAATCCGGCGATGGTGTCGAATCGGTTGACCAGGTCAGCTGATTCACTCGCCGCGGTGGATCCGCGCGCGCCCATGGCAAAACCGACCTCGGCAGCCGCCAGCACGGGGGCATCGTTGAGGCCGTCTCCGGCCATGAGCAGCGGGCGGGTGGGCACGTCGGCGACGATACGGACCTTGTCGCTGGGCTTGCACTCGGCGTGCACCTCGTCGATGCCGAGCTTCGCGGCGATGGGACGCGCGGTCGCTTCGACGTCGCCGGTGATCATCAGCATGTGTTCGATGCCGAGCTCGCGCAGTTCGGCGATGGTTGCCGCGGACTCGTCACGCACGCGATCGCGCATCACGATCGTGCCAGCGAAGCGGTCACCGTACGACACGTAAATGCCGAGCTCGCCAGCCGCGAGTTCAGCCCGCTGCAGCGCGGGGGCAGCCTCACGCACCCAATCCGGTTTACCGACCCGCACCTCGCCCGAGTCAGCGGCGCCGCTGGTGACGCCACCGTGACCGGCGAGCACTTCAGCCACAACCACCTCGGCGAACACGCCCTGAGTCGCGATTTCTTCGGCGCGGGTGACTGGCAGCAGGGCTAAGCCCTGCGCCTTCGCTGCTTCGATCACACCCTCGGCGAGCACATGTGAGGAGTACACTTCGGCGGATGCCGCCAATTGCAGCACCTGCTCGGCGGTGAAACCGTCGCCGGTCACCACCCGCTCCAAGTCTGGGCGGCCGCCGGTCAGGGTGCCGGTTTTGTCGAAGGCAACGGCTCGCACGCGCGACAGCTGCTCGAGCACCCCGCCACCCTTCACGATCAGCCCGAAGCGTGCCGCGCGGCTCATGCCGCCCAAGAACGCCACCGGCGCCGCAATGAGCAGCGGGCACGGGGTGGCCACCACGAGCACCTCAGCGAAGCGCACCGGGTCACCGCTGACAGCCCACGCGATCGCCGCGATGGCAAGTGCCAGCAGGGTGAAGGGCACTGCGTAACGATCAGCGAGACGCACCACCCCAGCTTTGCTACCAGCGGCTTCTTCGACGAGCCGCACAATCTGCTGATACTCGCTATCTTCCGCGCGGGCGACTGCGCGCATGCGCACTGCGCTAGAACCGCTGATGGCGCCGCTCAGCACCTTCTCACCCACGGCGCGCTCGACCGGCAGGCTCTCGCCGGTCAGCGATGACTCGTCAAAACTTGCCGCGCGATCCACCAGCACCGCGTCAACCGGCACCAGCTCACCGGGCCGCACCAGCAGTTCGTCGCCTACCGCCACCTCGTGCACGCCCACCGTCTCGGTGTCGCCGTTCGGCAGGTAGCGGGTGGCGCGGTGCGGTGCGCGCGCCAGGAGAGCGGTGAGTTCGCGCTTCGAGCGGCCTTCGGCGTAGTCTTCGAGCGCCGCGCCGCCGGTGAGCATCAGCACCACCACCAGGGCCGCCCACGGTTCGCCCACCAGCACCGCAGCGGTGATCGCGGTGACCGCCAAAATGTCGAGCCCGGCGTGGCCGCGCAGCAACTGACGAACCATGCCGACGGCTTCCCACGCAGCAATCGCAAGCGCATACACCCCGACAACCCACGGAGCCACGGCGGCGGCAGGGGTGGCGAGCATCGTGAGGCCGATCACCCCAACCAGCAGGGTCGCGGCCACCAGTGGGTACGTGCGCACCGCACGCGCGAACTTCGTCATGTCCCCCATTCTGGCCGGTGACGCCGCTCAGCGCATCGAAGGCGAGGCTAGCCTTCGCGGGCCTCCCCGGCGAGTTGCATGTGGTGGTGGATCACCTCGGCGACCACGAAGTTGAACCACTTCTCGGCGAACTCTGGGTCGAGGTGCGCGTCTTCGGCGAGGCTGCGCAGTCGAGCGATCTGCCGCGCTTCCCGATCAGGGTCCGAAGCCGGCATTTCGTATTCGGCTTTCAAGCGCCCCACTTCCTGGGTGCAGCGAAAGCGTTCGGCAAGCATGTGGATCAGCGCCGCGTCGATATTGTCGATGCTTGCGCGCAGACGCTGTAACCGAGCCTCAGGCGTTTCAGTGCTCATCGTCTTCCTCGATCCACCGTCTAATCGAGCAAATCGTGGCGGACCACGACCTGCTCGCGCTCGGGCCCTACGCCGATAGCGGAGATGCGAGAACCGCTCATAGCTTCGAGCGCCAAGATGTAGTCTTGCGCGTTCTTCGGCAGTTCTGCGAAGGTGCGTGCGCCCGAAATGTCTTCGCTCCAGCCGGGGAACTCTTGGTAGATCGGCTTCGCGTGGTGGAAGTCGCTCTGATTGACCGGCATTTCGTCATGCCGCACACCGTTGACGTCGTAGGCGACGCAGACCGGAATGGTCTCGAGGCCTGACAGCACATCGAGTTTCGTGAGCACAAAATCGGTGACGCCGTTGATGCGCGAGGCGTAGCGTGCCATGGGGGCGTCGTACCAACCGCAGCGGCGGGGGCGGCCCGTGGTGGTGCCGAACTCGAAGCCCTGCGCGCGCAGGTATTCGCCCGACTCGTCGAAGAGTTCGGTGGGGAACGGGCCGGAACCGACGCGGGTGGTATAGGCCTTGATCACCGCAATGACGCGGTCAATCGCGTGCGGCGGCAAACCCGAGCCGGTGCTCGCCCCACCAGCGGTGGCGTTTGAAGACGTCACGAAGGGGTAGGTACCGTGATCGATATCGAGCATTGTGGCCTGGCCAGCCTCAAACAGGATCGTCTTGTTCTCTTGCATCGCCTGGTGCAACAGCAGCCCGGTGTCGCACACCATCGGCTCGAGCATGCTGCGGTAGCTCAGCAATTCGTCGACGACCTCATCGACGCCAATGGCGCGACGGTTGTAGATCTTGACCAGCACCTGGTTCTTGAATTCGAGCGCTGCCTCCACTTTTTGGCGCAGAATGCCCTCGTCGAAGACGTCTTGAATACGGATGCCCACACGGTTGATCTTGTCGGCATAGGCCGGGCCGATACCGCGACCGGTGGTGCCGATCTGACGCTTACCGAGGAAGCGTTCAGTGACCTTGTCGAGGGTGCGGTGGTACGCCGTGATGACGTGCGCATTGGCGCTCACCTTCAAACGTGACACGTCGACGCCGCGCGCGCTGAGTGCGGTGAGCTCGGCCTGCAGCACCTCGAGGTCGACCACCACGCCGTTGGAGATGACCGGCACCACGCCCGGGGTAAGGATGCCCGAGGGCAGCAGGTGCAGCGCGTACTTTTCGTCGCCAACCACGACCGTGTGCCCGGCATTGTTGCCGCCGTTGAACTTCACCACATAGTCGACTCGGCTCCCGAGCAGGTCAGTCGCGCGACCCTTGCCCTCATCGCCCCACTGGGCACCGGTGATCAATACTGCGGGCATTGCAGCCCCTTCCTGTGCGCTACGCGCTCTCTTCGATGCGGGCGATCGCGGTGGCGTCGGCCCCGTTCAGAAACTCGGTCAGTCGCTCCACTTCGGCGGTTTCGCCGATCGTGGCGGCGGCGCGGCGCAGCGCATACAGCGCGCGCAACACACCGCGGTTGGGCTCGTGCTCCCAGGGGATTGGCCCGGCACCGCGCCACCCCGACTTACGCAGCATGTCAAGACCGCGATGGTACCCCACGCGGGCAAACGCGTATGCCTCGATCTCGCGCCCTTCGGCATGCGCCGCATCGGCAAGCACCGCCCACGCTAAGGGTGACTCGGGGTGCTCGCGCACCACCTGCGCCACCGGGATGCCCGACGCCAGCGCCGCGGCCACCTCGGGCTCGGGCGCAAGTCTCGTGGGCTCCGGGCCCAGCAGGTTTTCGCCAATCACCCGACCAGTCTACCGATCAGGCCAGATCACGGCGCCTGGCAGGCTCGCTGGCCGTGATCCACACGCTTAAAGACGCACACCGGGGCGCAGCTCACCAGCCTCAACGCGCACCGGGAGGCGGTTCTCGGGTGGCGGGAACGGGCAGGTGGCGCTCGCCGAGTAGGCGCACGGTGGGTTGACCGCGCGATTGAAGTCGATCACCACGGTGTCGTCAGCGGTCTGGGTGACGCTCACGAAACGTGCTGCCGGGAACGTCAGGTCGCTGCCGGTAGCATCGGCGAAGATCGCGCGCAGGCTTGGCGCATAGGGCTCACCAAACAGGGTGAGCGCCACGGCGGTGCCGTCGATCTCGAATTCGGCGGTGCCGGGAGAGTCATAGTGTTGCGTGGCGCCGGGGCCGGCTGCCGAATCCACCTGCACATTCTCGCGCGGGGTGGGCAGGAAGCGCGCGGTGACCACCCACTCTTCGCGAGGTGGGAAGGTGTGCGTGCCCGCATACTGCACGCGATCCTGCGATTGTGGATCGCGCGGCCGCAGCACCACCCGGCCACTGCGCGCAGCAAGCTCGAGCTGCCGCTCGCCCCACCCCAGCGTGATCGAGGCCAGACCAGCGAGCGGCGCAAACCGTACCTCCCCATCCAGCACCGTGCCGTGTTGGGTGACCCCGTCAGCGGCAGAGAGACGTGCGGTGACCTGCCCCTGCGCGTCGGCGCTCCAGATGCCCGGTAGCTCGGGGAAACTCTGTGGCTCGCTGGTCAGCCAGTGCAGCGCGGTGACGCTGAGCGGCCCGTACGGCGCGGCACGATCCGCCTCCACCTGGGCGTGCCATGCGGCGTGCGCAGCTTCGAACTCACGATCGGCAGTTGGCGAGACGTTCGACTCGGTCACGGTGGCTCCTAGCGGTGCGTAACTGGGGTGGTGTCTTCCACATAACCACGACGGGCAGTCATCGATTCCGTATGTGACGCAGCATGACGGTGCACGGCGGGCGTGGCAGCTTGAGATGACGCCGCGTGACTTTCGGTGACCTTCGGTGTCACCACCGCTTGCCGGGCACCGCGTGCCCTGACATAACAGAAGCTATGTCTGTTCGCACTCCTGCCACACATCGCGTCGACCGGGTCATCATCGGTGGCGGTGCCATGGGCTTGGCAGCGGCTGCCGAACTCACTCGCCGCGGGCTTTCGGTCCGTGTGCTCGAACAGTACGAGCTGCACCACGCGCGCGGCGCCTCACACGGTGCCACACGCAACTTCAACAACGCCTACGCCGATCCGGAGTATCTGGCACTGCTCGATGAAGCACGTGAGCTGTGGCGAGAACTCGAACGCGCTAGCGGCACCCCCCTGCTCGGCTTGCACGGCTTGGTGACGCACGGCGACCCCGTTGCCGTCGCCGCCGCGCACGATGCACTGGCGGCACGGGGCGCCAATGTCGAACTGCTCGGGGCCACAGCGGCCGGACGACGCTGGCCGGGCATGCGATTTGACGGCGATGTGCTGCTGAGCCGTGACGCCGGAGTGGTGCGGTCGGCAGACGCGCTGCGGGCGCTCGCCGATGTGGCAGTGCGGGGCGGGGCCGTGACCCACTCGGGACTGCGGGTCATTGACATTGACACGTCTGCGAGCAACGGCGTGACCGTCACTGCGCAGTCACGTGACGGGGACGCCGTGCGCGTGATCGCGACTGGCGCCGTGGTCGCAGCTGGCGCGTGGAGCAACCCGCTGCTTGCCGAACTGATCGCGCTGCCTCAGCTAACCGTCACCGAGGAGCACCCGGCACACTTCGCAGTGCGCACACCCGGCGATGCCTGGCCGTCGTTCAACCACGTTGCCCGCGCAGATGAGCTGGCGGCCCGCGGCGGCCACGTCTACGGTATGCCGACACCGGGCGAGGGCATCAAAGTGGGGTTCCATGCGGTGGGTGAGGTGGTGGATCCCGACCGCCGGATCTTTGCTGCCACTGCCGAGAAGCGACAGCAGTTGCGCGACTACGTTGCCGAGTGGTTTCCCGGTCTCGACCCGGACAGCGCGGCGGAGATCAGCTGCACCTACACCTCGACGGCATCTGGCGACTTCGTGCTGGATCGCGTCGGCGCAGTGACCGTTGCAGCGGGGTTTTCCGGGCACGGTTTCAAGTTTGTGCCCGCGATCGGGCGCATACTCGCCGATGCCAGCACTGAGCAGGCGCTTCCCCCGGCTCGGTTCCGACTTGCAGCGCACACAGCCGCGTAGCCCGGCGGCTCGATTCATCCGTACCGGGTCAGGCCACACCGCTCACGAGGTATTCTGGCCGCATGGCTGATTCTTCATTTGACGTGGTGAGCAAGATCGACTCGATGGAGGTCGAAAACGCGGTGAACCAGGCCCGCAAGGAGGTCGAGCAGCGCTACGACTTCAAGGGGGTCGGGGCAGACATCACCCTGAACGACAAGTCGATCCTGATCAAGGCAAACACCGAAGAGCGCGCGGTTGCGGTGCTCGACGTGCTGCAGTCGAAGATCATTAAGCGCGGCATGTCGCTGAAGGTGCTCGACTCAGGCGAGCCGTACGCAAGCGGCAAGGAATACCGCATCGAGTCGAAGCTGAAAGAGGGCATCGACCAGGCCACCGCGAAGAAGCTGAACAAGCTGATCCGCGATGAGGGCCCGAAGAGCGTGAAGAGCCAGATTCAGGGCGATGAGCTGCGCGTCAGCTCAAAGAGCCGTGATGACCTGCAGGAAACGATCGCACTGCTGAAGAACGCCGACGTCGACACGGCGCTGCAGTTCGTCAACTTCCGCTAACCTCCAGTCGCACCTGCATAGACGGGTGCCAGAGCTGCGGAGTGATCCACACCCCGCAGTGCGGTGAGGATCGCGCTGGCCCGGCGATCGTGCAGGCGAAATGGCAATGAGTTCAGGCCCGGTCGCGTGAACGCCCCCGCACCGGGAATCGAGGTGAACGGGCCCACGGTGAACTGCCGCTCGGTGCCGGGCAAGGCGCCATCGGCGTCCACCGCGAGCTGCCCGGTGGTGCCGCTGTGCGAACCATCACTGGCGTTCACCTCGCTCGCCTGCCCGCTCGCCACAAGCTGCCGCAGCAGCGGGTTATCACTCGCCGCTGCCTGCGCCTCCGGTAACCACGCGTCAATCAGCGTGCGGGCGACCACCCGCGTACGCGCGACCCCGCCCTCCGTGTGCGCAGCGCCCGTTACCACAAAGCGACCTGTGTGTTCGTCGAGCGTGAGCTCGAGTTCACCGCCGAGAAACCGCACCACTCCGGCTTCGGAGAGCGCAAGCAGTTCCTCAAGGCGATGCCCGGGCGGGCCGCTCGCGACGTAACTGAAGTAACTGTGCCAGCGTTTCGGCAGTGCGTGGGTGCGGCTGATCGCGTTCCAGCGTTCGGCGGGCACCTCAGCGATCGACATGTACGCGAACAGGAGCGTCAAGAACAGGGCCTGCGTTGCGCTGTGCTCGGGCGTGGTGCGCTGGCGCAGATCCTGCGCGATGTGCGCACGCACGCAACGCTGCACCGCCACTGCACCGGCCGCGCTATCCAGTTCCGCACTTCGTTCTGTACTCGGGTCCGCACTCGGGTCGCGCTCCGCGTCAGGGACGCGGGCAAGCGGTCGGTCAAAGGACGCCAGCTCGAAACGATCGTCGGCGTGCGGCACGTGCGCACGAACCAGGGCGGCCAATTCCGCAGAGTCGTGCCCGTCAGCGGTGGTGAGGATTTCGCGCAGCCGGGCAGAGAACGCCTCCCAGCTGCCAGCAACGCGTTCGGGGTGCCCGGTGAAGAGCTCCCGGTAATAGCCGGTAAGCATTTCAGCGGCGATACGGGGCCACACGTCACGCTCAAAATCGAGCGGGCGATCAAGCGTCGCGATCCACCGGTGGAATTCTGGCCCCAGATAGGTGAGCGCAACCGGCTCGCCCACCACAGAGCTGGTGATCTTCGAACGGTACGGCACCCCGCGGCGAGAGCCGAGGTGCAGCACGGGTTCGCGCCCGCTCGGGTGGTAGCGCAGGCCGCCGCTCGCGAGCCGCTCGAAACGACCGCCGCGCCCCTCGGTAAGCAGCACTGTGAGGTCGACAGCGGCAAGCCCCATGCCACGCACGATGACGTCGTCGCCCGCTGCCACCCAGTCAAGATCGAGGTCGGCGGTGAACGCCGGAGCAACGTAGCGCAGCCCATGCCGGTCAGCGAAGGCGCCCAGTCGAATCGCCTCGTGCGAGGGCAACGAGCCGTTATGGCCGAGCGCGTGCACGACCACGTTTGCGCGCAGTGCGGCTCCCGAGCGCAGGTGCACGGTGTGTGGATCGCCAGGTCTGTGCCCGCCCTCGTTCACCGCGGTGACAAGATCACGCTGCCAAGTCACGGTGGCAGTCGGCGCCGCGCGACGCAGCGTTTCGCGAAGCGCCCAGTCGAGGTAGGCGTTGTTGAGGCGCCGTGTCGGAAAGTCTGTGGGGGCGGCCGTGGCGATCTCTCGCAGCAGCGCCTCATCGGCCCACTCGGGCGCCTCGAAGGTGCCCGTGCGCACCCCTTCCACCCATTCCGCGAGATTCGGCCCGGGTTCGATCGGCCCCGCGAGATCGCACGACGGGTCGGTGAAGAATGCGACGTCGTGCAGCATGGAATTCAGCTTCAGCAGCGGTGATTGCTCGCGCCGCCAGATGCGTCCGCCGCCGGGCGAGTGCGGATCCACCAGGCGCACCGCAAGTGACAGCTCTGGGGTGTCGCGGCGGTGCTGAGCGAGCAAGCGTTCGAGCAGCATGACGGCCGCGGGGCCGGCACCGATGATCACGATGTCGGCCCGCGACTGTTGGAGCGAGTGCTGGCTCATGGGCGTGGCAGGCCCGGGGGGTTCACGAGCGATTCGGTGACGGCCTCATCTTGCAGGGCCCAGCGTTCGAGCACCTCGGCGTACTGGCCGTTCGCAATGATGGAGTTGAGTACGATTGCGATCGGCTCGGCAAGGCCGTTGCCCTTCGCAGTACCCACTGCAATCTGTGCGTTTTCGGGGAAGCCGCCGTTCAGGGTGCCGACCACTTTGCTCTGCCCGTCAACGGCAGCAGCGTACGCGTTCGTCGAGTTGGGCTGGAAGATCGCGTCGACGCGGCCCGATGCGAGGGCGAGTGCCGCTGCCGCAGTGTCTTCGTAGTACACCGCTTCGCCGGGTTCGAGACCGTTCTTTTCGTTCTCTGCGAACCAGCTGAGCAGAATCTTCTCCTGGTTCGTGCCGCTGCCGACGACGACCTTCAGACCCGACACGTCTTTTGCCTCGGTGATCGAGTCAATGTCACTGTCTGCCGCGACCGCGAAGGAGAGCACGTCGTCGCGGTAGGTCGCGAAGTCGAAGAGGTCTTTGCGTTCTTCGGTGACGGTGACGTTCGCGACCACCACGTCGTACTTGCCCGATTCGACGCCGAGCGGCCAGTCTGCCCACGCAACGTTCTGCGGGGAGAATTCGAGCCCCAGACCGTCTGCGATCAGCTGCGCAATGTCGGGATCTGCCCCGAGCAGGGTTTGGTTATCGTCTTCGGCCAGGAAGCTGATCGGCGGGGTGAAGGCGCCGTGCGCGACGGTCAACTTACCCGCTTCGACGGGCGTGAAGCCGCTGGCTTCGAGGGCGGCGACGGCCTCCGGGATCGGGTCGATCCGCGGGCGGCTGTCGGCGTTCGCCGCGGTGAGATCGAAGGGCGACTCGATCGCGGGAGTGTCGACGGTGTTGGCTGCGGCATCGCCGGGTGCGGCAGATGAGCAGGCGGCGAGCCCACTGATGGCGAGAACTGCGAGTGTCGCCGAGGCGATCCGGCCGAGGCGCGGCAGGCGCGCGGAGGTGGTCGGGGAGGTCATGATGTTCCTATTCGTATCGGTGTGTGTTGGTCTGGTCTGGTCAAGTGCGGTCTAGAGCACCTTTTGCAGGAAATCGCGCGTACGCGAATGCTGCGGCGAGCGCAGCACCTGCCTCGGGTGTCCCTGCTCGAGAATGCGGCCGTGATCGAGAAAGACGACGTGGTCGGCGACCTCAGCCGCGAACCCCATCTCATGGGTGACGATGATCAGCGTGGTGCCACTGCGGGCGAGATCGCGGATCACATCAAGAACCTCCCCTACAAGTTCGGGGTCGAGCGCGCTGGTCGGCTCGTCGAAGAGCAGCACTTCGGGCTGCAGGGCGAGGGCGCGCGCGATGGCGACGCGCTGCTGTTGCCCGCCCGAGAGCTGGCGCGGGTAGTGGCCTGCACGGTCGGAGAGCCCAACCCGTGCGAGCAACGCACGTGCCTGCGCTTCAGCTTCGGCCTTTGAGAGGCGGCGCAGCGCGACGGGTGCCTCGGCCACGTTCTCGAGGGCGGTGAGGTGCGGAAACAGGTTGAAGTTCTGAAACACCATGCCGACGCGGGTGCGCCGCTCGAGCACGCGCTTCTCGGGAAGCTCGTAGAGCCTGTCGCCGCGCTGTTCGTAGCCGATGAACTCGCCGTCGATCGTGATCTCACCGCGGTCGATGGTCTCGAGGTGGTTGATGGCACGCAGCAGGGTCGACTTGCCCGAGCCTGACGGCCCGAGCAGCGCGACGACCTGCCCAGGTGTGACCGTCAGGGAAATGTCGTGCAGCACTTCGCTGCCGCCGTACGACTTGTGCACACCCGAGATCTCGACGAGGCCGGTGGTAGCGCGTTCGCGCGGGCTGGGCAGGCTGCGCAGCGTCCCACCCGACTCGTCGAAGGAGGGTGTGAGGGCGGTGCCGAAGGTAGCCGCAGTGGCGGTAGTGGCAGTGGTCGCCGTGAGGGAAGTCATGCGCGTCTCCTATCGCAGCTGCGACGCGATGGCCGCGTGCACCGGGTCTTGATCGTGCTGGGTTGGGCGGCGCAGCTGGGCCGCCAAGTCGCGGGCGCGCTGCAGCGGGGTGGGCGGCAGTTCGCGGGCGGATCCACGCGCGAAATGACGCTCGATGTAGTACTGGGCGACGCTCAAAATCGAGGTGAAGATCGTGTACCAGACCGTCGCCACGAGCAGCATCGGCACCACCTGCTGGTTGCGGTTGTAAATCACCTGCACCGTGTAGAACAGCTCGGGCAGCGCCACGATGAAGACGACCGAGGTGCCCTTTAGCAAGCCGATGATCTCGTTGAAGGCGTTGGGCAGAATCGCTCGCGCGGCCTGTGGCAGCACGATGCGGAAGAAGCGTCGCCCGCGCGGAATACCCAGCGCCTTCGCCGCCTCAAGCTGGCCCTGATCGACCGACAGCAGGCCACCGCGAATGATCTCGGCGGAGTAGGCGGCCTGGTGCAGCGACAGCCCGAGGATCGCGGCCGCTGAGGCCGAGATGAGCTGCACGGTGTCGACCTGCACGATGAAGAAGTCATAGGTGAAGGGCCAGCCAAGACCGAGCTGCGGAAAGAGATACCCGAGGTTGTACCACAGCACCAGCTGCACGATGAGGGGCACGGAGCGGAAGAACCAGATGAAACTCCAGGCGAAGGAATTCAGCAGCGGCGAACCCGAGAGTCTCGCGACCGCGAGCACCGCGCCGAGCGCGAAGCCAATCACCGCTGAGACCGCGGTGAGCCACAGGGTGAGCCAGATACCGCGCAGCACCGACGGGTCGAAGAAGTACTCGGCGAAGACCGGCCAGCGCCACTGCGGGTTCGAGAAGAAGGTCCAGGTCAGCTGCGCGAGCACGAAGACGGCGAGGGCGCTGAAGGCCCAGCGCGCCCAGTGCTTGAGCGGTACCACGCGGCGGGCCGCGGGGCGCGACGCGGCGGGCTGGACGGCATCGGGCCGTGTGACCGATCCACCCCGCGGCATTTCGCCTGCCGGTACCTCGGCTGCCGACGCTTCGCTTGCCGACGCCGCAAGCGGCCGCGCACGCTGGCCGATCTCGATCGTGCCGCGGCGGGGCTGCGGCGTGTGGCCCTCGAGTGATTTCTCGAAGCCGTGCACGCCGATTTCTTCGGCGGGCAGCCGCTGATCGAACTGCGGCGTGTAGCCGTGCCCGAGGTACAGCGCGATCGCCTCGGGCTGCCGCGGGCCCGTGGTGAGCGTGACACGGCGATAGCCAAGGCGCCGCGCCTCGTGCTCGAGCTCGGTCAGTACGAGGCGCGCGAGGCCGCGGCCGCGGCGGTCCGCGCGGGTCCACACGCGCTTGAATTCGGCGGTCTGCTCGTCGACGCGAAAGAACGCACCGCCCGAGATCGGCGCACCGTCTTCGAGCAGCAGCAGGAACGCGCCGGTGGGCTCGGCGAACGCCTCCACCGGGTAGCGGTTGATCTCGACCGAGGCGGGTTCGCCGAACACCTCTTCGCCGTAGCGGGTGTCGTACTCGCGTTCGAGGTCGTCGAGCAGGGGCTTCGCGAGCGGGTCGTTCGCACGCACGTAGCGGAAGGTGAACACCGGTTCGGGGTGCGCGGCTGACGATGCGGGGGCGAGTGCGGTGCGGGTGGTCATGCGGCTGCCCCCTCACGGGCATCGGCATCGGCATCGACATCGACATCGACATCGACTAGTGGATCGGGCAGCCCGAGCGTGCCGCGCAGCGTGGCGCCCGTGGCATGCGTGCCGCCACCCACGGGGTACTCGGTGCGGAACACCCCGCGCTCCTGCAGCAGCGGCACCACCCGGTCGACGAACTCGTCGAGGCCGGAGGGGGTGAGGTGCGGCACCAGCACGAAGCCGTCGGAGGCGCGACCCTGCACATAGCGATCGATCTCGCTCGCGATGTGCGCGGGGGTGCCGACGAAGGTGTGCCGCGTGGTCTCGGCGACGACGAGTTCGCGCAGGGTGAGGCCTTCAGTCGCCGCGCGGGCGCGCAGCTCGGCGGCGCGGGCGACCCGATCGGCCACTCGGGTGGAGACCTGGCCGAGGCGCTGTTCGCTTTCGCCCGGCTCCACGCTCGGCAGCGGTCCGTCGGGATCGAGCCCCGGCAGCTCGCGACCCCAGATCGCCTCGACCCACGCGATCGCGGTCTGCGGGCTGATCTGCGCGAAGCCAATCTCGCGTGAGCGTTCCTGCGCGTCGGCGGCCGAATCGCCAATGACAAAGCTCGCGCCGGGCAGAATCAGCAGCGAGTTTTCGCTGCGCCCGACCCGCGGCAATCGACTCTTCACATCACGGTAGAACTGCTGCCCGTCGGCGAAGTCATTGTGCAGCGAGAAGATCACTTCTGCGTGGTGGGAGGCAAAGTCGCGACCGGCGGGTGAGTCACCGGCTTGCACGATCACGGGCGAAACTTGCGGGCTGCGCGGCACGGTACTGGTGGCGGCGACGGTGAACTGCGAGCTGCGCTGGGTGACGCTGTGCACTTTGGTGGGGTCGACGAAGACCCCGCTGGCCTGGTTTGCAACAATGGCATCGGCCTCCCACGAGTTCCACAGCTGCTTGGCGAGCCGCACAAACTCTTCCGCCCGGGTGTAGCGCTCGGCGTAGGGCAGGTACCCGCCGCGCCGGAAGTTACCGCCGTGGAAGGCATCGGGCGAGGTCACCACATTCCAGCCGACGCGACCGCCCGACAGGTGGTCGATGGTGGCAAGCTGGCGAGCCAGCTCGAAGGGTTCGTTGAAGGTGCTGGAAAGGGTACCCACCACCCCGATGTGCTCGGTCACCGCGGCCATGGCGGTGATGATCGCGAGGGTTGCCGGGCGGCCCGCCACATCGAGATCGTGGATCTGCCCGCCGTGTTCGCGCAGGCGCAGTCCTTCGGCGAGAAAGATGTAGTCGAACAGGCCGCGCTCGGCGGTCTGGGCGAAGTGTCGAAACGAGGCAAAGTCGATCTGGCTCCCGGCCGCCGGGTCGCTCCACACCGTGGAGCTATTCACCCCGGGGAAGTGGGCGACCAGGTGCACCTGTCGCTGGCGTGCTGCTGTCTGGCTCATGCGGCGACCTCCGTCTGCGTGGCGTAGCGGTTGCGGGCTGGCGCGAGGCCAAAGCGCTCGCGCAGGTGGATCGGCGCGCCCGTTGCGGGGGCACCCAGCAGGCCGCGCTGTCGCAACAGGGGCAGCAGCTGCGTGGTGACCCGTTCGAGGTCGGCGGGGAGCGTGAGCGGGCGGATCCGCACACCACCGACGCCGGCAGCGCGCCAGGCTGCGATGAGCGACGCAATGTCGGCGGCGGAGCCCGCAGCGATGCGCGCATCGCTCTCATACGCGGCGCCGTCGAGGTGATCGAGACGGGCGAGCCGATCTGACGCGGTCTCGGTTTCGGAGTCAAGTGACACCACCAGATCAGCAACGATGCGCAGGGGCGCAGAGAAAGAGGCTGCGCGATCCACCCGCTGCTCAGCGTCGCGTACTTCGGCGATCAACTGCGGCACGCCCTTGCCGCGAGATGCCCCCGCGCGCAGCGAAGTGCTCTCGGGGGTGACGAACACGACGTCGGCGGCGCGCGCTGCCAGCTCGAAGATCTGCGGGGAGTGCGCGAGCAGCGTCACCGGCAGCTGCCCCTGCGGCGAGCGCGGCACGATGGACGGCCCCGCCACCGAGAACCGCTCGCTGGTGAAGTCGATGTGGTGCACGCGTTCGCGGTCGAGGAATCGCCCGGTGGCAACGTCGCGGATGATCGCGTCGTCTTGCCAGCTGTCCCACAGGCGGCGAGCGACCTCAGCGACATCAGCGGCATCAGCGAGGGTGTCAGCGAGACCCGAGTCGGGGGTACCCGCGAGCAGCGCCTCGAGGTCGATCTCGGGGGCCCGCGTGCGGCCGAACGCGGCGGCATCGGCGGGCCCGGTCGAGACGCGCAGCTGCCAGCCGGCACGTCCCAGGCTGATGTGGTCGAGGGTCTGCAGTGCGGTGGCAACGTGGAATGGTTCGGTGTGCGTGGTGGTAACCGTCGGGATGAAGCCAATACCTTGCGTGTGCGGCGCAACCCAGCTCGCGGTGAGCAGCGCATCGAGGCGCCCGCTGACACGGTTCGGCTGGGGGCGCGGTGGCACCTCGGCCTGCGGGCTCAGCGCATCGGCACCCTGCAGGTGCAAGGTGTCTTCGAGAGTGACATAGTCGATGCCCGCCGCGTCGGCGGCAGTGATGAGCTGTTGCCAATAGCGGGCCGTGAAGAGCTCTGCAGGCTGTGCCGCAGAGTCACGCCAGGCGGCCGGGTGCCAGCCAGCTCCATCGAGGGCAACACCGACCGTGAACGGGGTTACATTGCTTTGTCTTATGGGAGACATGCTGGCAGCTTATGATGAAGGGCGGGCGGCTCCGCAACTCCATGACATTGCATGACGCAATATTTCGTCACCTGCGTGCGTTACACCGTGTTGCGGCGCAACACCGTTCCGCCCAGACTCCCCGCCTACAGTGACTTCTATGCCGCTATGCCCGGCACCGAGAGGACGCAGTCATGAGCCAGCACGACGCGAGTACTACCGATACGCAAGCACGCCCCTTTGACGAGCGCGAGTTTCGCAACGCGATGGGCGGGTTTGCCTCGGGCATCACCATCATCACGACACACGATGGCGAGGGCCCAGTGGGCGTCACCTGTCAGTCGTTCTTCAGCGTCTCGGTGGATCCGCCACTCGTCGCGTTCTCGCTCGGGCGGGGGTCGCGCAGCCTCGCGGCGCTACGCGCCAGCGGCGACATCGTGGTGAACTTTTTGAGCAGTGAACAGCAGCACCTCAGTGCGCAGTTTGCGCGGTCGGGCACCGACAAGTGGCAGGGGGTGTCCTGGGAGCCCTCACAGGTGAACGGCGCCCCGATCCTCGCAGGTAGCACGGGTTGGGTTGCCGGGCATATCGAACACGAAATTGCAGCGGGTGACCACCTGATCTTCGTAGTCAGCGTGCAGGCGGTATCGACCGATCCGACGCGCGATCCACTGCTGTATTACCGCAGCGAATACCGCACGCTCGCACAGTAGGCCCCGCCTCCATCCGCGGAGAAATACCGCATTTCGGATGCGATTCCGGAGAAAGCTCCGAAATCGGGTAGTTCTCCGTGGGCCGGGGATGGGCACGGGCAGCCGCGCAACCGCCGCGGCAAGAGATGTAGTTAGTGCGCGATGCGTGACAGTGCGACATCAGCACGATCCGTGATGATGCCGTCAACCCCCATATCCAGCAGGCGATCCATATCCGCGGGGTCGTTGACTGTCCACACGTGCACCTCCACGCCAGCGTTGTGAGCGGCATCGATCAGGCGCGGTGACAGCACGCGCACCGGCCCCTGTCGCTCAGGGATCTGCAGCGCGTCAAGACCTGCGAGCGCGCGTGCGGTGGCACGCGCGCTGCGGCTCGCCAGCGCCGCCAACACGCGGATCAGCGCGGTGCGTCCAGCAGAGGTCGCGGGCCTGGCGCCGTGCGCACGCTCCGCGGCGCGAAGGGTGGCGAGGCGTGTGCGGTCAGAAAAACTCGTCGCGAGCACCCGCTCGGCATGCGCACCGAACAGACGCCCCGCGGCTTCCGCTGCCGCTGCCGCCTTCACATCAATGTTGAATCGCGCTGTCGGAAACAGTTCAAGCGCTTCAGCGAGAGTAAGCAACCCGCCACGATCCGCCAACAACTGTGCGAATTCGCTGGCAGTCACCTGCGCGACAGGACGCGGATCGCCGAGCACTCGCTCGAGGGTCGCGTCATGGAAGAGCACCACCTCGCCATCGCTGGTGAGATGGCAATCCGATTCGATGTAGCGCGCACCCGCCGCAACTGCCGCGGCCAGCGCAGCACGCGTGTTCTCCGCGACTCCTTGGGCGGCAAGCTCTGCGCTCACGAGACCACGATGTGCCAACACCCGCGGACGCGCGGCACCCGAAAGGTAGGGGTGAGGCATTGTGACTCTTCTTCCCGGCGGGACCGCCCCGATCCTTCTGGGAACACCTTATGACCTCTGGCCAACGAGCCGCCGCACCCCACCGCAACAGCAACATCTTGCTCACACACCCTGCCGAAATCGGCGGCGCAGTGATTGCACAGATAGCGTGTACCTGCGCACAATGCTCCCAGGTCCTCACCCTGACACCGAAGCGAAATGAGACCGGCATGTTCCCACGCACGATCCGCCGCAGCGCGGCGATCATCACGCTCGCCCTGCTCGGTGTGACCCTCACCGCCTGCGCCACCGACACCAGCGGCGGCACCGCCGACGAATTCGCCGCGGTCGCGGGGTTGCCTGATGGCGCACGCGAAGTGATGAGCAAGCCGCAATACGCGCAGGGGCGCTGGGTGATGACGGTCACCGACCTTGACACGGGCGAGGTGCTGATCGACCTTGACGGCAACAAACTCGTGGAGCCCGCATCCTTCACGAAGACCTACGCCATGGGCGCCGCCTGGCTGCGGTGGGGCCCCGACCACCGCATCATCACACCCGTGAAACGCACCGGAGAGATCGCCGGCACCACCCTCACCGGTGACCTGGTGCTCGTCGGCAAGGGCGACATCACGCTCGGCGGTCGCACCGCAGCCGACGGCACGGTCGCCTTCACCGATCTCGACCACAACGATGCGAACCCGCTTCCCAGCGCAACGCTCACCACCGAAGACCCGCTAGCCGGTCTTGACGAACTGGCCGCGCAGGTGAAGGCGGCGGGCATCGATACCGTTGCGGGCAACGTCATCGTTGACGATCGCCTGTTTCAAGACTCACTCGCTGACGAACCGATCACCCCGATCGTGGTAAATCAGAACCTCATCGACGTGCTCGTCACCCCCGGGCAGCCTGGCGAACCCGCGAGCGTGCAACTCACCCCGGTGGTGTCGCCGTGGCGAGTGATCAACGAGGTCACCACTGTGGCGGCCGGCGAAGATGCTTCGCTGAGTAATCCCGAGGCCACCGGCCCCGGGGAAATCACGATCAGCGGCACAATCGCCGCCGACAGCGATCCGGTACTGAAGGTCTACGCGCTGGAAGACCCCGCAAGCTTCGCCCGCACCGCGTTCATCGAGGCACTCGGGCGTGCGGGTGTGACCGTGAGCGCTGATCCACTGGCGACAAATTCGACCGCAAACCTGCCCGAGCTTGCCACGGTTGACGCGCTGCCGTCGGTCGCCGAATTCGAGTCGCTGCCGCTCGAGGAGCAGGCCACCTACGTCATGAAGGTGAGCTACAACCGTGGCGCGCAGACCTACGTATGCCTGTTGGGCGTCGCGGCAGGGTCTGACTGCGAGGGTGGTCTGCCTGAGATTGGGCGCCTATGGGCTGAGGCAGGGCTTGATACGGAGCAGATCGGTTTGGTCGACGGGTCGGGTCTGAACGGCAACTTTGTCACGACGCAGAACGGTGTCGCGGTGCAGCGGATCCTGGCAGAGCGCCCGGATTTTGATCGCTGGGTGGGCACGCTGCCGATTCTGGGGGTCGACGGCTCGCTGGCGATGGTGCAAACCGAAAGCCCCGCGGCGGGGCACGTATTCGCGAAGACCGGCACGCTGATGGGCGGGGATTCGATGAACGGTCGGTACCGCTTAAACACGAAGGCACTCGGCGGGGTGATGGAGACTGCCAGCGGCCGTACCCTCGCGTTTACGGTGGCGTTCAACCAGGGTTTTGCTTCCGACGTGACAGAGGTGTTTGCCGCGAATGACGACCTCGGGGCAGTTGTGGCGAGCATTCAACAGGCGTACTGAGCCGAGACACCACGTGAGCGCACCCATCGACGAAGTCGACGCAGCCGGCGAACACCCGCATCACCCGCGCCGCAAAATGTTGCGCGGCCGAGGCTATTTTCGGCGCCTGGGCCCGGGCATCATCACCGGGGCAGCCGATGACGACCCTTCGGGTATCGGCACCTATTCGCAGGTCGGTGCGGCCACCGGCAACCGGCTGCTGTGGACCGCGCCGGTGCTGCTGCCGCTCGCGTTCGCGGTGCAAGAGGCCTGCGCCCGACTGTCGCTCGTCACCGGGCAAGGCCTTGCGGGCATCATCAAGCAGCGCCTACCCAAACCGGTGCTGTATCTGTGTCTTGCGCTGGTCGTCGTAGCGAACACCGTGAATATTGCGGCGGATCTCGGTTCCATGGCAGCCGCACTGCAGCTGCTGGTGCCGGTGCCGCAGCTCATCGGGGTGATCGGCTTTGCCACGGTGATCGTGCTGGCTGAGATGTTTGTGCCGTATCACAGCTACGCCAAGATCTTGCGCTGGCTGTGTATCTCCCTGCTTGCCTATATCGCGGTGCTGTTTGTTGCTGACGTGCAGTGGGATGAAGTCGTGCGCGACCTGCTTGTGCCGAGTTTCACCTGGACCAAACTCGACATTGCCCTGTTGATCGCGATCGCCGGCACCACCATTTCGCCGTATTTGTTCTTCTGGCAGTCGGCCGAGGAAGTCGAGGAACGGCAGCGCATCAAAAACTACCGGGTGTCGACCGGGCACATCCGCGCGATGCGGGTGGATGTGTTTGCCGGAATGCTGACCGGGGTCATCGTGATGGCGTCGATCATGATCACCGCCTCGGCGACGCTGCACAAGAACGGCATCACCGACATTGAGACCGCCGAGCAGGCGGCGGCCGCGCTGGCACCCATCGCGGGTGAGTACGCAGGAGTGCTGTTTCTGATCGGCATCGTGGGAGTGGGGCTGCTCAGTGTGCCCGTACTTGCGGGGGCGAGCGCCTACGCCATCGCTGAGACTTTTGGCTGGCGCGAAAGTTTGGAGGCCCGCCCCAGCCAGGCGCGTGCGTTCTATGCGGTGCTGTTCGTGTCGATCCTGGTGGGGCTGTCATTAAATCTGATCGGGCTGAACCCGATGTCGTTTCTGTTCATCGCCGCAGTGACGAACGGCCTCGCCGCGCCGATCCTGATGGCGGTGGTGTGGTGGCTGGCGAACGACACTAAGCTGCTGGGTGAGTGGAAGAGCCCCCTGTGGTCACGTATCCTGCTGGGCATCGCCACCATCGCGATGGCGCTGCTGCCGCTGCTGTGGGTGCT
>CAZTBS010000032.1:0-20322 GCA_964612125.1 uncultured Leucobacter sp.
CAGCCAATAGCCATCCGGGTCCGCGATGAAGTACAGACCCATCTTGGTGTTGTCATAGACGATGACACCCATGTCCTTGTGCTTTTGGTAGGCAGCCTCATAGTCATTGACACGGAAGCACAGGTGGAACTCATTGTCCCCCAGGTTGTAGCTGGGCTTATCCCAATCACGAAGCCAGGTTAATTCCAATTGGTGGGAAGTCTGCCCGTCGCCTAAGAAGACCAGGGTGAAGCTTTCCGCCTCCTTGCGGCGCATCTCAATCAGTCCCAGGGCCTCCTTGTAAAAGGCTAGGGATTTTTCCAGGTTGATTACGTTGAAGTTATTGTGGGCAAAGGTGAAGCGCAAATCATGTGGCATGGTGATTCCTCCTGATTCAATTTATTCCTGGGGTTCTTCATCGGGAAGGGCCAGTGGCTCCCCCTCCAGGGATTCTACCGCGCCCAAGCGCCTGGTGATGGAGCGGGTGCGGCGGTTGGCCAAATCAATGGACTCGCTGGCCTGGCGCAGGCGGTTTTGGGTCTTTTCCAGGATGTCGCCAAAGGCCATGAAATCGCCCTTAACCTGGGCCAATAGGCGCCAGACCTCAGCACTCCGCTGCTGGATGGCCAGGGTGCGGAAGCCCATCTGCAGGCTGTTCAGGAGCGACATCAGGGTGGTGGGGCCGACGACCGCAATGCGGTGCTCATTTTGCAGCTTCGAGACAAAGCCCGGTCGCCGCATCACCTCAGCGAATAACCCCTCGGTGGGGAAATACATCACGCCAAAGTCAGTGGTGTGGGGAGGTTCCACGTACTTGCTCGAGATCAGCTTGGCCTGCGCCAGCACTGCGCGCTCAATGTCGCGCCCGGCGATCTCGATCGCTGCCACGTCGCCGGATTCTTGTGCGGCGAGCAGTCGCTCGTAGTCTTCCTGCGGAAACTTGGAGTCGATCGGGAGCCACACTGGCGAGTCTCCGTCGCCGGCACCCGGCAGTTTCACTGCGAACTCAACCCGCTCGTTCGATCCGGGCAACACAGCGACGTTCTCACCGTACTGCTCGGGGGTCAGCACATCTTGCAGTTGCCGAGCCAGCTGCACCTCGCCCCAGCCGCCTCGCGACTTCACGTTGGTGAGCACTCGCTTCAGCCCGCCCACGTCGGTGGCGAGCGTCTGCATCTCGCCGAGCCCCTTTTGCACCTGCTCGAGCCGCTCACTCACCAGCGAGAAGGACTCACCCAGCCGCTTTTCGAGCGTGCCCTGCAGTTTCTCGTCGACAGTTTCGCGCATCTTTTCGAGCTTTGCCTCGTTACCCTGTCGCAGCTTTTCGAGCTCGGTGCTCAGCGTCTGACGCAGCTCGTCTTGCTTCGCGACGTTCGCATCCGTCAGGCCTTGAATGCGCTTGGCGTTTTCGTCGAGAGCCGTCTTCAGGGTGCCCTGCAGTTTCTCATCAACCGTTTCGCGCACCTTCTCAAGTTTGGTTTCGGTGTCAGAGCGGATCGCTTCCAGGCGTTCCTCTACCACCGACTTCAGCGCGAGCGAGGCCGCGCCTATTTCTTCGCGCAGCTGCGTGCTTGCCTGCGCACGGGCCTCACGCTCGCGCGCAAACTCCGCTGACTGGGCATCACTCGCTGCGCGCACCGTCTGACCCAGCTCCACGCGCTGCGCCTGCAGTTCCTGCCGCAGGGTCGCCGCACCCGCCTGCTGCTCTTCGCGCAGCGCACGTTGCAGCGCCTCAAACGACGCCCCAGCGTCACCCGAACGGCGCATCAGCACGGTGATGAGCAACCCAGCACCCAGCAGCAGGTTGAGCACCAGCAGCACAACAATGATGACGTCCATGAAACCCCATATTCCGACGGTGAAGCGATGCACCGACCCTATCGAGTGGCACCGACATTTGCGTGCAGCATGCAGCTCGGGGCTGCTGCACCGAGCGCACAGCGCCGGGTACAGTTAGGCCATGGCGCTCCTCATTCCCTTCAACGGCATACTCCCGCAGGTCGATCCCACCGCGTGGCTGGCACCCAACGCCACCCTGATTGGTGACGTGCGCGTCGGCCCTGGCGCAAGCATCTGGTTTGGTGCGGTGTTGCGCGGCGATATGGACTACATCGAACTCGGTGCGGGGAGCAATCTGCAAGACAACGTGGTGGTGCACACTGACGAGGGCATACCCACCGTGATTGGCGCAAACGTCGGTGTCGGGCATCTGGCGCTTGTGCACGGCGCACGTGTTGGTGAGGGGTGCCTCATCGGCATGGGCGCAAAGCTGCTCAACAATGCGACGATCGGCGATGGTGCTTTCGTTGCCGCAGGCGCACTCGTGCTCGAAGGGCAGCAGGTTGCGGCAGGTCACCTGGTTGCGGGAGTGCCCGCCAAGGATCGGGGGCCGATGGGTGCGGAAATGGCTGAGCGGGTGCGCAGCAACGCATTCCGCTATCAAGAGCTCGCCGCGAAGTACCGCGCCGCTGAATAACGGACAGCGCGTGAACGCCAGCGATCCACACCGTCTGAATCAGGGCACGGGAAATCTAGCAGCATCTGCTTCAGTGCGCCCCGACGAAGTGTCACGCAGCTTTGCCTCTGACAACTACGCGGGAGCGCACCCTGAGGTGTTGGCGGCACTTGCCGCGGCCAACGTCGGGCACGCCCCCGCCTACGGCGCCGACCCGTGGACGGAGCGACTCACTGACTGGGCGCGCGCGACCTTCGGCCCGATGGCGCAGATTTTCCCGGTATTCACCGGCACCGGCGCCAATGTGCTCGGCCTGCAAGCGTGCCTTCCGCGCTGGGGCGCAGTGATCTGTGCGGCAAGCGCGCACATCAACGTCGATGAGGGCGGTGCTCCAGAGAAGGTCGGCGGACTGAAGCTCCTCCCGATTGAGTCACCCAATGGCAAACTCACCCCCGAGCTGGTGGATCGCGAAGCGTGGGGGTGGGGCGACGAGCACCGCGCGCAGCCGCTCGTGGTGTCAATCACCCAGACCACCGAACAGGGCACCTGTTACACGATCGAAGAGATACGCGCCCTCGCCGACCATGCCCACCGCCACGGCATGCTGCTGCACATGGACGGCTCGCGCCTCGGCAATGCCGCCGCACACCTGGGCGCCACGCTGGGTGCACTCACCACCGACGCCGGGGTCGACGTGCTGAGCCTGGGAGGCACGAAGAACGGGCTGCTCGGAGCTGAGGCGGTGGTGGTGATCCACCCGGAGAAAACTCACGGCCTGCACTATTTGCGCAAGACCAACATGCAGCTCGGTTCGAAGATGCGTTTTCTGTCTGCGCAGCTGCTTGCGCTGTACGAGGGTGAACTGTGGCTGCGCTCGGCAACGCATGCGAATGCCATGGCGACGCGGCTGGCGGCAGGTATCGAGCACCTGGAACGCAGCGCCGAAACCCCCGGGTTTCGACTCACACAGCGCACAGAATCCAACGCGGTGTTCGCGGTGGTGCCACGCGCCGCACAAGAACGCGCGCGTCAGCGTTTTGCGTTCTACAGCTGGCCAGGCGACCCGGAGCTGGTGCGGCTGATGTGCGCGTTCGACACCACCGCAGCGGATGTGGATGCCCTGCTCGAAGCCTTCGCTGGCTAAACGCCCACCCCGTCGAAGACGAGCCGGGCGGCGATGACCACCATCACGACCGCCACCAGCCAGTCGAGTATCTGCCAGGCGCGCGGCGAAGCGAAGAACCGCGTCAGCGCCCGTGCACCGTAACCGATGAGCGTGAACCAGGCGAGACTCGCGATCGCACCGCCCAGCGCAAACCACCAGCGCTCCGGGTCGCCCTGGGCATTGCCGATCGACCCCATCAGCACCATCGTGTCGAGATAGACATGCGGGTTCAGCCAGGTGATGGCCAAGCAAGCAAGGATCGTCTTCCGCAGCGAGACCTGTGAGCCCTCCCCAGCGACCATGCCGACCGGGCGGATCGCTCGGCGTACCGCACCCCATGCGTACCACAGCAGAAACGCCACACCGCCCCAACGCACGATCTCAATCACCAGCGGCGCCCGTTCGATCACAAACCCGATGCCTGCCACTCCGGCGAACTCCAGCAGTGCGTCGGTCAGCGCGCAGATCAAGACGACTGGCAACACAAACTGACGGCGGATCCCCTGCTGCAGCACGAACGCGTTCTGCGCACCAATCGCGGCGATCAATGAAAGACCGGTCCCGAAACCGATCAGCATGGGAGTAAGCACCCATTGAGGCTACGGCCCAGCCGCGCACAGCACCAATCAGCAACGCGATCCACAGCACTCACACTCGGCATCCGCGACGCACCCCAAACGCTAAGCTCGAAGCGGTGAAAGGGGTCGGCAGATGCTCGGGGTGCTGCAGGGCTTCGCCGTCATCCTGGGCATCATCGGGGCAGGGTACCTTGCCTCGCGACTCGGCGTGGTCAAAGGGGAGCAACGCCTGGTGCTCAACCGGGTGGCGTTCTATGTTGCCACTCCCGCACTGCTCTTCGGAGTGCTGCAGCGCAGTGACCCCGCAGTCATCATCTCCCCTGTCATTCTGTTGACCGGTCTCACCGCAGTGCTCGCAGCGAGTCTCTACGTGGTAATTTCCCGGCTGTGGTTTCAAGGCGATCGCGCAAACACCACACTGGGGGCAAGCAGTTCGGGATACGTCAACTCAAACAACCTCGGCTTGCCCGTCGCGATCTACATTCTCGGGGATGCCGCCTATGTGGCGCCGCTGATTCTGCTGCAGGTGGTGGTGTTTGCCCCGATTATTCTGACCATCTTGGAATCCACGCGCGGTAACCAGCGCGGTGCCGTCGTCGCACTCGGTCGCGCCGCCAGCAACCCCATTATCATCGCCTCCGTACTGGGCCTGCTTGCCGCGCTGCTGCATGTACCCGTGCCAGAAATCGTGCTCGCACCGGTCACCATGCTGGGCGACGCGTCGATCCCCATGGTGCTGCTCAGTTTCGGTATTTCTCTGCACGGCCAACGCGCTCTGCAATCGCGGGTGGATCGCCCCGCCGTTCTGGTGGCGAGTGTCATCAAGGTGCTCGTGATGCCGCTCACCACCTGGCTCTTGTGCCCTGTGATCGGGCTTTCCCCGCATGAAACCTTCGTCGCGACCACGATTGCCGCACTCCCCACCGCGCAGAACGTCTATAACTACGCCGCGACCTACCGCCGCGCCGAAACTCAGGTGCGGGATACGGTCTTCGTGACGACTTTCGCGTCGCTTCCCGTCATCGCAGTGATCGCGTGGTTGATATCTGCCTAGACATGCTGCGTCATGGAGGAATATCCGCGGTGCTCGCCACGTTTGAGTCTTCGTTGCTCACACACTGAGCATCACCGATCCAGGCGTGATCCACGCGCTGCCAAAGCACCACGAAGCTAAAGGAACATCATGACCGCCCGCCACGCCGAGACCAGTGCCCCGATCATCGAGCCGATCGCCAGCCGCTGGAGCCCCCGCTCATTCGCAGGCGAGCATGAGCTGCCCGAAGGCGCGTTGCGCGGGGTCTTCGAGGCCGCGCGTTGGGCGCCGAGTGCAAGCAACACCCAGCCGTGGCGTTTCATCATTGCGCGACGCGGCGGCGCGGCTTTCGGCCAGATCGAGGCCGCGCTGCTCGGGTTCAACCAGCAGTGGGCCGGTCGTGCGGCGGCGCTCGTCGTGAACGTGGCGCAAACCGTTGATGAGGAAGGAAAGGCACTGCGCTGGGCCGAATATGACCTCGGGCAAGCGGTGGCCTCCTACTCGCTGCAGGCGCGCGCCGAAGGGCTCTACGCACACCAAATGGGTGGATTTGATGCGGATGCCATTCGCGCAGCATTCGGTCTCGGCAACGATCAGGTGCCCCTATCGATCACCGCACTCGGCGCAATCGCGGACCCCGAACAGCTGCCCGAGACCCTCCGCGAGCGCGAAGTCGCTCCACGCAGCCGCAAGGCTCTTGACGATCTGATTCTGCTCAACGACTGACGTCCAACGCAGCTCGGCACACAACGTGCAGACTGCGCTGCGCCGGTTACGATTCGGTGCGATACACCGGCGCGTCACCGTCGAGGCGCAGCGCAGTAATGAGTTCGGCTGCGTGGGTCGTCGAAAGGATGACTCGTGCGAAGGGATCGAACTCCCCCACCCAGCCCTGGTTTTCTTCCGCACCCTCAGGAACATCAATATCAATCACGATCGCCGATCGCTTGCTGCGCACGAGCGCGAAATCACGGCCCGCAAAACTACGCCACGTGCCCATCGCGAGTTTGCCGGGAATGATCGTGCCCGGAGAGCGCACGCCACGAAGCCATACCCAGGGGTCGTCCGTGATGAGGGCGGAGGTGATGGCGGTGCGGTCGATCACGACGTCGCGCCGGTGCATGGTGAGTGCTTTCTCCGTCGCCGTGAGTTGAATCACCACTCGATCCGGATACACCTCTACACGCGCCATGCCCACTAGTTTGCCTGGCAGAGCACCCTAATGGCGCATATGCCGCCATGACGGGGCCGAATTGTTATGCGGGCTGCATCAGTCGAGCATGTCGCTCTGATCGATCGCAGATTCGACCGTATCAATCAAAGCGCGCTTCACTGGCGAGTTCCGATGCTCAGGGTGGTGCTTGAGGCCAGCGGCTTCGGCTTCGTCGTGCGTGCGCGGACCGACGCACGCAACTATGGTTCCTTCCGGCAGCACCGGGAACTGGTGTGCGACCTCACGCGCAATTTTTGCCGAAGCGACCAGGAGCGCGTTGATACGCCCGGATTCAACGTCCTCGCGCACGCGAGCAGACACGGGGATCCCGATGGTTTGAAACGCCACTACCTGGGTGACATCGTGCCCGCGATTGATGAGCCCTTCCGTCAGGACTGGTTTTGCGACGTCGGAACGCAGTGTCAAGACTTTGAGGACATCACCGGTGTCGATCTCAGGCCACACCTCGAGCAGTCCAGCGGTTGAGTTATTCTCCTCGCTGGGAGTGCGGCTCACCTGGTAACCCGCCTGCACGAAGGCCGCCTCGGTGGCCTCGCCCACGACGGCGACACGTGTGCGCTCCGGGATCACCGCGTGGTGATGCGCGAGCACATCCACGACCGTGGCGCTGGTCGCTGTGATCCAGTCGTAGTATCCGGCTTCGAGTCGCTCAAGCGCCTCGACAAGGCGATCTTCTTCGCTCGTGTGCGCAAAGTCAACCAATGGTGCGATCACCGTACTGGCGCCCTGCGACCGCAGTGCTTCGGCTACGAGCTCTCCCCAGGTGCCGCCCCGTGGAACGAGCACACGGAGACCGCTGAGCGGTTTCGCCTCAGCCGCCATAGACTCCACTCACTTTGTTCGGACACACCAAAAGCCCAACTTTGAACGGGTCATCCGTTGACGCAGTTCAGGCTTTCCGGAAAGGTCGTTCCAGATGTCCCTATTCTGACCCCGCGCGGGCAAAGACGCAAAACAGGGAGCCTTTCTGCCCGAAACGCAACCGAAATGTAATACTCACTCCAGCGCACGCTACTCGAATGCGCGAATGATTTTTCTGGTCATGCCCCACACCACAAGCCCGGCCGCGACCGCCACGCCTGCCGCGCCTGCCGCGAATCCCAAGGGCCGCTGACGCCGCAGCGCCGCAAGCTGCTGCCGGGTGCGCGCTACCTGATCGTCAATCCGCTGCGCGTAATCAAGGCGTTCACGCAGTTGACCGAGCGTGTCGTAGAGCTCCGCGCGCGCTTGCTGAGCCGCGCGCACGCCCTCGGGAATCTGGGGGTCAGTCATCTCCAATTGCCCTTTCCATCAGCCTGCGGCATGTGCGCAGACGAGTTGAAGCTCACCTCGGACATCGCCTGAAAATCACCCTCAACGCGTTCGAGGGCCTCTCCGGGCACGGGGATCCCGCGCTTAATCAGCGCGATACCAGCGGCAATTGCAGCCGCGGCAAGCAGCAACAGTGCAACGGCAACCACGAGCGCAGAGAGCCATACCGGCCACACGACCGCGATGCCAGCAATCGCGGCAGTCACGAATGCTGCAATTGCGAAAAACAGGAAGAACAGTGCCACGATGATGGAGAGCAACCCGATCCCACCACGTTTTGCCTTGGCCGTGACCTCACGCTTCGCGTTTTCAAGCTCGGCTTTCGCCAAAGTGATGAGTTGCTGCGGCAACCTGGCCAGCAGCTCAAAGGTGCCAGCCTGGTCAGATCTGCGGGTCATGAGCGTTTCCCTTCACTGGTGTCGCTGGCTTGCGTGCTGGAAGTGGGAGCTGCGTCCGGTGCAGGCTCGGTAGTGGAGGCAGTTTCGGGTGCAGTCTGTCGCAACAGACCAGACACCGCGTCCGTGCTGGCGCGCTTCACAAATACCTTGAATTCTTCGACGCGTTCTTCAATGACACCCTGCACCGCCTGCGCACCACGCTGGACCGGTTCTGTTTCCCACACCCTGACCGCGCCGCGCTTCATCTGCTCATACCGTTCGCGGCCCGCACGTGTGCCGAGCACGTACCCGACTGCAACCCCGAGAACGAATGCAACTTTGCCCTTCATGGTTCCTCCGTTTCTCGTTTCGAGCATGCTCGACCTCACTGCGGCCAGCCTACCGCCGAAGCCCCAAGAGAGATATGCCAGATTAGCGATATGTCTGCTTCGCCGCCAGACTAGTCCGCGATGCCCGTGACGTGACGCCGAAGTGCCACTGCACCCACATGCGCTGCATGCAGCGCGACAGCGAGATCATCACCGTACAGTGAGCGTCCCACCGCGAGCAGCTGCATGTGGTGCTGTTCCGCGAGTGCGCGCACACTCGCCTCCGCGGCTTCACGAGCTGCGACGGTGGCGAACGGTGCTGCGGCGATCCCCACCGCAAAGTGAGCGTCCGGCGCAAGCACAAGGCGCAAATCGTGCAGCACCCGCTCTACAGTTGCCGCAGATACCTCACGGTCAAGTTGTGAGATGAGGGCCACATCGCTCACGAGATGCGCGCGCGCTGCACCGGTGCCACTCACCTCAATGCGAACACTCCAGCCCGGCACGTAGCTCGTAGCGACGCAGCCAGCAGGAAGACCCGCCGGTGCATGTATATCGGCAACCGCATGTATCCGTGCGTGAGTCGGCGCTAATCCCGCGGCCGACTCCGGCATCACAGCTGGGCGCTCCGCTGAGCGCCCGAAATCGAACACCACAGCACGCGCTGCAATGGTTCGTGTCGCTGAATCCCGCGCCATCCAACGGCCCGGATCACCCCCGAGCGCAGACTCCGCGCCCGCCTGCCATTCCAAGCCACTGAGTGGCAGATCGAGCAGATCCACCCCGAATATCTCAAGCTTCCGTAGGAGCGCGGACTTGAGTTCAGCGCCGCCACCTGTGGGTGTCACGCGGGTTTCACGTGCAACATTCCGATCGGCGTATGCAAGCACCGCGGCGGTCAGCGATCCCACACGCGAGAGCGCCTCATTCAGGCCTGGCGCGGCAACAGCCACCTCGACGGCGTCCGCGGCAACGCCGAAGCGTTCGCGAATCTCGGGTTCCACCAGGCGTTGCACAGCGACCTCTCCCAGTCGCTTTCGCACCAGGCTGCCAAACTCTCGTGTCTTGCCAACCGTCAGTAACGGCATCACCCGATCGAGGTACGCACGCACCGCAGCGCCCGTCCCCAACAGACGAATGGTTTCAGCGGCAAGCGGTGATGCCGGCACACCTAAGACCGCTGGTGTCGATTGCGGTGCCCAGTTTCCGTCACGATCCTGCAGGCAGGGTGCCTGCGGCACGGTCCGCTGTGGCAGCACTGCCGGATTCGGTGCAGCGTCGCTTCCCGGTATGGGCGCCGCCACGCGTTCGAGAAACGCTGCAACCACGCCGTCCGGATCAGGGACCGGTGCGGCAGGTAGCTCTGCGGCATCAGCGTCTGCGGCGACGGCGACCCGGAGACCGACTTCCGCCAGGTCAAGCGCAGCAAGCAGCGCGGGCACGCTGCGTCCGGTGACCAGTGCGTCGATCATTGATTCTCTCCTGAATGCTGAACAGCGGGTTGGGCGCTGCGCACCAGATCAATGCGCGTACGGGGGCCGCCGCCGCGCACGAAGCGACGTTCGATCCACCAGATATAGAGGCCCAGACCGACAATTTCGCCAATCAACGAACCCAGGCCAGCGCCGCTGGGCGTCTGTTTTGTTTCGCCGCCAAATGCCAGCAGCATAAAGCTGAAGGCCACCCAGTTGTTGATGATGTGAATGGTCATCGCCGCTTCAAGACCGCCGGTGCGCCAGGTCAGCCACCCCGCGGCGAGTGCCAAAAACACGACCGCGAACCAGCCCCAGATGTCGTAAATGTGCGCGAAGCCAAAGACGATGCTCGGCACCACAATGGGGATCCACGGCCCACGCACGAATCGCCCGAACGCAGTCACCCCGCGCGCACCTCCGAACCAGGCGCCAAGAACCTGCATGAACGCGCCACGAAACACCAGCTCTTCTGCCGTTGCCTGGAAGGGCACCAGCAGCAGGATCAGCAGGGCTGACCACAGCATGAGCACCGGGTCGAGCACCGGGGCCGCGACAGGCTCCGCTGAGTCATTGCCCCACACTGTGAGCAGCAACTCGAAGCTGATTCCCACGACATTCATCACCACAAGCGCAACAACGGCTGGCAGCACAGTGCGGAAGAGCCATCGCCAGCGAATTCGCAGGGCTACTGACCAGCCGCGTCCGATCGGGGTCAGACCGGCGCTCAGCATGCCCAGCCATACCGCGGGAATCATCAGAATCACTGATCCAAAAGTGACGAGCAACGACACGGGTTGCTGCGTGTCTGGAACAGCCACAGCCAGAATGCTGTCTTCGGTGAGTTCTGCGCCAGTGAGAAGCAAATACGGCACCATCACTGCAATGGTGAATACCACCGTGAAGGTGAGATAGTACAAAAACCCCAAGACCACCGCGAGCAACGGCTTCCACCACCGATACTTCGGGGTGCCCCGCAGCAGGCGGTGATACTCGAGCGGTTCGGTCTCTTCCCAGTGGATCGGCGCAGCTGGTCTCTGCGCCCAGCCCCACGACTCGGGTGCTGATGCGGTTGCGGGCTGCTCAGCGGTCACAATCGTTCCCGGCGGTCAGGAACCGCGCAGGCGCTCGGCCAGGTACGCGTGCAATTGCGCGCGCGGCACCCGCTCCTGCTGCATGGTGTCGCGGTCGCGCACAGTCACGGCATGATCTTCGAGTGAGTCGAAGTCGACCGTGACACAGAACGGCGTACCGATCTCATCCTGCCTGCGATAGCGGCGGCCAATGGCGCCGGAATCATCGAAGTCAACGTTCCAGTCATCGCGCAGTTCAGCGGCGATCTCGCGCGCGAGCGGCGAGAGCGCTTCGTTGCGGCTGAGTGGCAGCACGGCCGCCTTGATCGGCGCGAGCCGCGGGTCGAGCGCGAGCAGCGTGCGGGTATCGGTGCCGCCCTTGGCGTTGGGCACCTGCTCCTCGCGGTAGGCGTCGACGAGGAAGGCCATCAGCGAGCGGGTGAGGCCCGCCGCGGGCTCGATGACATAAGGCACCCAGCGCTCGTTCTTGGCCTGATCGAAGTAGGAGAGGTCTTTGCCCGAGTGCTTCGCGTGGGTGGTGAGGTCGAAGTCGGTGCGGTTCGCGATGCCCTCGAGCTCGCCCCACTCGCTGCCGGTAAACCCGAAGCGGTACTCGATATCGGCGGTGCGCTTCGAGTAGTGCGAGAGCTTCTCCTTCGGGTGCTCGTAGAAGCGCAGGTTGCCCGGGTCGATGCCGAGGCCGATGTACCACGACATCCGCTCGTTCATCCAGTACTCCTGCCACTCCTCATCGGTGCCGGGCTCGACGAAGAACTCCATCTCCATCTGCTCGAACTCGCGGGTGCGGAAGATGAAGTTGCCCGGCGTGATCTCGTTGCGGAAGCTCTTGCCCACCTGGCATACGCCCATGGGCAGCTTGCGCCGCGTCGCGCGCACGATGCTCTTGAAGTTGACGAAGATGCCCTGCGCCGTCTCCGGCCGCAGGTAGTGCATGCCGGCCTCGTCGTCGACGGGGCCGAGGTAGGTCTTCAGCAGGCCCGAGAAGGCTCGCGGCTCGGTCCACTGCCCGCGCGTGCCGCAGTTGGTGCACACGATCTCGGCGAGCCCGCCCTCGGGTGCGCGGCCCTTCTTCTCCTCGAACTCCTCGACGAGGTGATCCTCGCGGTAGCGCTTGTGGCACTGCAGGCACTCGACGAGCGGGTCGCTGAACACCTCGACGTGACCGGAGGCCTCCCACACCTGCTTCGGCAGAATGACGCTGGAGTCGATGCCGACCACGTCGTCGCGCTTCTGCACCATGGCTTTCCACCACTGGCGTTTGATGTTCTCTTTCAGTGCCGTGCCGAGCGGGCCGTAATCCCAGGCGCTGCGCGATCCACCGTAGATTTCACCGGCCTGATAGACGAATCCGCGGTGACGAGCGAGGGCGATGACTTTGTCGAGGCGGGTCTGTTCGGCCATGGTTGCAGCACACTCCAAGGGGCAAGCGGGGATCTTGGGAACGGGCGCGACTGCTGCGCGCACACGAACTCAAGTCTAGTGCGGGGCCGATAGGCTCGGCTGCGGATACCCGACACGAACACGACGAGCAGGGGGCACATGTCCGAGCCACTCACCTCACCGGTCATCGCGCAGCAACTCGCGCACAAGTCGGTGCGCCGGTACCTCGATGCGCCGGTCACCGACGCGCAGCTCGAAGCCATCATCGTCGCGGCGCAGCGCGGCTCGACCTCCTCGAACCTGCAGGTGTGGTCGGTGATCGCGGTACGCGACGCGGATCGCAGAGCGCGCCTCTCCGAGATGCTCGGCGGGCGCGACTACGTAGCCGAGGCGCCGGTCTTCCTGGTGTGGGTGGCGGATCTGGCGCGCAACGACGCCCTCATGCGCGCCCACGGCGCCGAACCCGAGACCCTCGGCCTGATCGAGAACACCCTGATGTGCGCGGTGGACATCGGCATCGCCGCGCAGAACGCACTGCTCGCGGCCGAGTCGCTCGGGCTCGGCGGGGTGTTCGTCGGCAGCCTCCGCAACGCACCCGAGGCGGTGAGCGCCGAACTCGGGCTCCCGCAGCATGTCTTCCCCGTGGTCGGCATGTCGATCGGGGTGCCCGATCCCGCCGAGGGCACCGGCATCAAGCCGCGTCTGCCCCTCGAGGGGGTGCTGCACCGGGAGGTGTACGACCCCGAGAAGTGGCGATCCGCCACCGCCGCATACGAGCTGAGCTACGAGCAGTACTTCGCCGAGCAGGGGCACCCCGGGCGCAGCTGGGCGCGCACGGTGATCGGGCGCCTCGCGAAGTTCGCCGGCATGCACGGGCGCCACACGATGCGCGCCTCGCTGCGATCACAGGGGTTCGACTCGGAGTAGCCTGCGGAACGGCGCTACCGCACCCCGGCCTCGCGCGGGCTCGCAGCGCGCACCACAATCCCGGAGATCAACGCAATCCAGGAGGAAATTCCGGGAATGGGTCCGGGATTCTGGTTTTCTCCGGGGTTTGGCGCAGGGCGCAGAGCACCGCGCAGGCATGGCCTGGCCGCGGAGGAGAGGAGGCCAGACCATGGGGAGGCGGGCGCTACCGCACCCCGCGCATGAACCCCAGCACGGGCTTCACCGCGAGCAGCATCACAAGACCGATGCCGATCGCGATCGCGCCGAGCACCGCGAAATAGGGCACCTCGGCCGCCGGGTCGTAGAACTGCGCGAGCCACCCCGCGATCGACGTGCCGAGCGCCACCGACAGGAAGTAGAGCGCGACCATCTGCGTGCGGAACCGCTCGGGTGCGAGCTTGGTGGTCACCGACAGGCCGGGTGGCGAAATGAAGAGTTCGGCCAGAGTGAAGACGAAGAGAATCAACACCATCGCCAGGAGCGGCGTCGAAGCCGCCCCACCGCCGGCCCAGGGGATGAAGAGCAGGAACGCCGCGCCCATGATGATCGAACCGAGCGCGAACTTGGCGGGCGCCGCCGGGGCGCGCGTGCCGAGCTTCGCCCAGATCGCCGCGAACACCCCAGATAGGATGATGACGAATACCGGGTTGATGGAGTTGACCCATGAGATCGGCATCTCCCAGCCGAAGATCGAACGGTTGAGCTGCTCATCCGAGTAGATCGTCAGCACCGTGAACTGCTGCTGGTAGAGCGACCAGAAGCCGACGTTCACGATGAACAGCGGGATGAAGCCGATCACGCGCGAGCGTTCGATCGCCGTGATGCGCTTCGAGGAAATGATGACGATGAAGTAGGCGATTGCCGCGGCGAGAATGATGATGATCGCGATGGTGGCGAGGTTGTCTGCGCGGATCACGCCGGCCACGACGCCGAGTGCGAGCAGGGCGAGACCGATCGCCCCCGCGACGATGAAGCGACCGCGCTGGGCAACGGGCAACGGGTTCGCCACCACGCGAGAATCTGCGGGGAGGTGCTTGCGCCCGAAGGAGTACTGCACCAGCCCGATCGCCATGCCCACGGCCGCAGCGCCGAAGCCCCAGTGGAAGCCCATCGTCGACTGCAGCAGACCTGTGATGATCGGGCCGAGGAAGGCGCCGAGGTTGATGCCCAGGTAGAACAGCGAGAAGCCGGCATCGCGACGGGTATCGCCCGGTGCGTAGAGGGTGCCCACCACCGCGGTGGCGTTGGCCTTCAGCCCGCCCGAACCGACCGCGACGAGCGCGAGGCCCACCCCGAGCCCCCAGGCATTGGGCAGCACCGCCAGCGCGATATGCCCGGCCATGATCACGATCGCGCTGTAGTACAGCACCCGTTCGGATCCCATCACCCGATCGGCGAGCCAGGCTCCCACGATCGCGACGAGATACACCGTTCCGCCATAGGCGCCGAGAATGCCGGTGGCCACCGCCTTATCGATGCCGAGTCCGCCCTCGGTGACGGTGAAGTACATGTAGATGAGCAGGATCCCCTGCATGCCGTAGAAGCTGAAGCGCTCCCACATCTCAACGCCGAAGACGTTCGCGAGCGCCCACGGCTGCCCGAAGAAGCGCGTGTCGTGCGAACCCTCGTGCGTTACAGTGCGCCCGGCTTCCGCAGCGATCGCGGTCTCGGCAGGACCCCCGACGGGTTCCTGCTCGGGCATGTTGTCGTGCTGTTCGGCCATGGCGAAAGACTAGTGCCGCCGGTGACGGCGGGCGTGTCGCGAGACGGCGCGGCGGGCCGCGGCGCGGGTCGGCATGCGGCGGGCGGTGGATCGGGCAGCGCGGCGATCAGGGGCGCAGCAGCACTTTGCCGGTGGTCGCACGCGACTCGAGCGCCCGATGCGCGGCCGCGGCGTCGCTGAGCGGAAACTCGGCGCCGATGCGCACCCGCAGTGCGCCCGAGGCGATCGCCGCGAGCAACTCGCGATAGCGCCAGGCCCGCTCCTCGGGCGTGCGCAAGAAGTGCACGAGCGAGGGGCGCGTGATCGAGAGGGAGCCGCCGGAGTTGAGGCGTTGCAGGTCGAAGGGCGGCACCTGGCCGCTCGCCCCGCCGAAGAGCACCATCTGCCCCCGCACGCGGAGCGCCCGCAGCGAAGCCTCGAAGGTGTCGCGCCCGACGCCGTCGTACACCGCCGCGGCACCCGCGCCGGCGGTGAGTTCGCGCACGCGCTCGTCGAACCCCGAGTAGTCGAACGACTCCGCGGCCCCGGCACTCCGGCTCAGGTCGCGCTTCGCCTCGGTGGAGGCGGTGGTGAGCACGCGCACGCCGCGCGCGGTGAGCAACTGCGTGAGCAGCAGCCCCACACCGCCCGCGCCGGCGTGCACCAGCACGGTGTCGCCCGGTTCGACGCGCGATGCCGACGCGGCCAGGTAGTGCGCGGTCAGCCCCTGCAGCGGCAGAGCGCCAGCGGTGGTGAGATCCACCGCTTCGGGCACGTGCGCCAGGCGCTCGGCCGGCACGACGAAGTGCTCGGCGTAGCTCGCCTGCGCCTCACTGGTGGCGATTCGGTCGCCGGGCGCCGCACCCGTGACCCCCGCGCCGACCGCGACGACGACACCCGATGCCTCCGCCCCCGGGGTGAACGGGAACTCGACCGGGTACACCCCCGAGCGCTGGTAGGTCTCGATGAAGTTGACGCCGATCGCCGCCGCACGCACCAGCACCTCGCCCGGTCCGGGCTCGGGCGTCTCGATCTCACGCAGCTGCAGTACTTCGGGCCCTCCGGCCCGTTCGGCGACGATCGCGTGCATGGTGTCCTCCTCGGTCGCACTCGCGTACTCGCACATTCTCCTCCGCTCCGCAGCCGCTGTCGCGCCAAGGGTGCAGCACGCGCCGCACGGGCCGCACACGCCGCACGCGCTGGCGCAAGCCGAGCCTCACCAGCGGTTGTGCACGTCCTCCGCCCACCCCACGATGCCGTCGAAGTGGATCGGCTCGCCCGACTCGGGGCGAAAGACCCCCGACCAGGTGCCGAAGCACTGATCGGTACGGCTCTGGAGCACCAGCAGGTTCGTGCGGGTGACCTTGTTGTGGAACGGCTGGAAGCGGGCGTCGAGCCCGCCGCCGCGCACCGTCCACGGCTCGCGCCAGTGCTCGAGGTCGTAGCGCCACTCGGTCTCGCCGTGGATCTTGTGCATGCGCCCGTCGATGAAGAATGCGTTCTCGGAGACCCCGGTGCCCGCGGTCCACCGGGCTCCCACCTGCACCCCGATCACCCGGCCAGCCGTGTCGGGAGCAGTCGAAATGCCCGAGCCGGCGCCCCAGTTCCAGGCGATGTCGTAGGGCCACCGCCCGCGCCCGTGATCGAGCACCGCCCATGATGCGCCCGCGGGCACGGGGTGATCCACCGCACCGATGCGCAGGGTCCCGCTGGCCGGGCGCGCCACATCTTTCACGGTGTACTGGAAGCGGGTGTCGCTCCACGGCACCACGACGGCGAGGCGCTCGTGGCCCTCGGGCAGCTCGGCGACGACGTCGAAGGAGATGCCGGGAATGCTGGCCCGCAGGCGCGTGCCGCCGGGCACCTCGTCGATGTCGATCGCGAGGTTCTTCGCCCGCGCCATCGACCGCCCGTGCTCGAGCCGCGGCGCGAGCACGGCGCCACGCGGCGGGATCACCGTGGCGGCCTGTCCGAAGGTGCGCCCGCTCCCCCGCTCGAACACCCACACCTCGTGCACGCAGGCGTAGTCGATCGCCGACACTGTCAGCGCGAGGATGTGCGTGGGGGTGACGACGTTCCAGTACTCCCAGCGCTTGGTGCGGCCGCGGCCGGCGCCGAGCGCCGACGTGTCGATGATGGGCTGTGCGGCCCACCCGACAGCGGCACGGTTGAGGCGCCCATCTGGGCCGGTGAGCGGGGCTGGCCCGGGGATCTGCGGCTCCATCGCGGTCATGCCCCCGATTCTATGGGCGCGTGCGCAGTCTCAGGCCCATGCGCCGAGCACCAGGTTCTCGGGCGCCTCGCCTCGCTGAAGACGCTCGATCTGACGGTGGATCAGCGCGGCCATTCGCGGCATCATCGCCGAGGAGTCGCCGCCCACGTGCGGAGTGAGCAGGAGTCCCGGGCAGCCCCACAGCGGGTGCTCGGCGGGCAGCGGCTCGGGGTCGGTGACGTCGAGGGCGGCGCGCAGGCGGCCTGAGGCGAGCTCGGCGACGAGCGCGTCAGTGTCGACGACCGGGCCGCGGGCGACATTCACGAGCAGCGCACGATCGGGCATCGCGGCGAGCGCTGCGGCGTCGATCATGCCGCGGGTGTGCACGGTCAGCGGCACCGCCAGGAACACCACCTCGGCGTCGGCGAGGGCGTCGTGCAGTTCGGCGAAACCGCGCACAGGCACCTCGGTGCCCTGCAGGTCGCGATCCACCCGTGCGGTGTGCGCGACTCGGGTGATATCGACCTCGAAACCGGCGAGGCGCGCCTCGATCGCCTTGCCCACGCCGCCATAGCCGACGATCAGCACGCGCCTGTCCGCGAGGCTCGGGAAGGTGGGCGCGATCCACTCGCGGCGGTCGCCCTGCCGCACGAACTCGGGCAGGCTCCGCTGGGCAGCGAGGGCAAGCGCGAGGGCGAGTTCGGCGGTGGAGGTCTCGTGCACGGTGGCGGCGTTCGCGAGCGGCACCCCCGCGGGCAGATGCTCGGTGACGCCGTCGTAGCCGATGGACTGCCACTGCACCAGGCGCGTCCGCACCTCGGCGAGGCGGGCGAGGCGGGCGGCACCGCCCCAGTAGGGCGGCACCACGATGTCGATCTCGGGCAGGGGTGGCGGCCCAGTGAGATCCCACGTCACGAACTCCACGCCAGGCAGTTCACCAACGGCCTCCGCGAGACCCGCATCGGTGGGGAGACTCACGCGCAGATCACTCATGTCTCGAGTCTAGTCGGGGCGGATCGCCCGCAGTTCGGCCACGAATCGGGCGATCGTGGCGCGGGCATCGGCCTCCGCCTGACGGTTCAGATACCCGTGCACGGTGCCGGGTTGCAGGGTCACGACGACCGGCACCCCGGCCGCCTGCAGCTGCTCGGCGAACTGCTCGCCCGAGGCGCGCAGATCGTCGGCGTCGGCATTGATGATCACCGTCGGCGGCAGCACGGCGAGACGCTGCGGCGGCAGCTCGCCCATCACCTGCGAGGCATCGGCGTCACCGAGATAGAAGGCGTACATCTCGGCGATGCGTGCCGCGTCGAAGCGCCGGGCCACAGGCAGAGCGGCGGTGCGCGCGGCGATTTCCGCGTCTGCACGTTGCACCCGGTGCGCGGTCGGGTAAAGCAACAGCAGGGCATCGGCATCGCGGGTCGCACCGGCGACGGCGGCATCGTGCTGGGCCAGCACGGCCAGGGCTGCGAGATGCGCTCCGGCGCTCGCGCCGCCGATGAAGAGCGCTCCTTCGTGCCGCTGTGCGGCGGCGTGCAGCACGGTCGCCACATCGGCTGAGGGCGCAGGGGCTTTCACAGTGTCACTCGCGAGCGCGTAGTCAACCGAGTAGACGCGCAGACCGGACGCGGCGAAGGCCCGCGCCGCCCAGTCAGCCTCCGGCCAGTCGAGTGTGCCGCGCACGAAGGATCCGCCGTGCGCCCACACGAGCGTGCCCCACGGCGCGGCCGCGGGTTCGTAGCGGCGCACCGGCACGGTCGTCGCGCCGCGCACCACCTCATCGCTCACCAGCACTGGCGCCTCCTCTCCGCGCATGATCGATCCGGGCGGCGCCGCGGTCGCGCAGCCGGCGACGAGCCCGGCTGCCAGCACGGCCGCCGCGGCTGCGGCGGCGATCCACCGTCGAATGCGCACCCGCCCAGTGTAGGCAGCCCGGTGCCGTCGGGTGCGGTGGGCGAACGCGCAGACCGAAGCGGCAGAATGGACGCATGAGCAGCGGCGCCGACCAGCAACCCACCCGTCTCGACTTCCGCGATGCGCACGGCGTTGAGATCGCCGCCTACGAGTGGACCGCGCGCGAGCCCCACGCCGTGGTGCAGATCGCGCACGGGGTGGGCGAGCACGCGCGGCGCTACGACGCCTTCGCGCAGGTGCTGACCGAAAACGGTTTCACAGTAATCGCGAACGATCACCGCGGGCACGGCGAAACCGGGCGGCGGCAGTGGGGCGGCGAGCTGTCGCGGCTCGGCCGGCTCGGGCCGGGCGGGCTGCGCGCGGCGGAGGCCGCGATCCGCCAGCTCACGGATCTCGCCCGCGAACGACACCCCGGCCTGCCGGTGCTGATGTTCGGGCACTCGTGGGGCTCGCTGATGGCGCAGCGGATCATCGACCGTGAACCCCGCGTCTATCAGGCGGTCGTGCTGTCGGGCAGTGCCAAGCGCACCCCGCTGTCGATGGAATCGGGCGACCTCAACCGGCGCTGGCGCGGCGACGATGCGAACGGCTTCGAGTGGCTGAGCCGCGATACGGCGGTGCAGCAGGCGTTTCTCGCCGACCCGCTGTGCTTCGAGGCCGACATTCTGCGACTCTTCGGGGTGCGCGATGCGCTGCGCCTGTTCGGCACCCCGTCGCGTCGCGTGGCGAGCGAGGTGCCGATTCTGATCGTCTCGGGCGGCGACGACCCGCTCAGCCGCGGCGATGGGCTGCGTCTGCTCGCGGATGCCTACCGCATGCGCGGAGTGCGCGATGTCACGCTGCGCGTGTTCCCCGAGGCCCGGCACGAGCTGCTGAACGAGACGAATCGCGACGAAGCGATCGCCGAGATCGTGAGCTGGATGCTCGACCGCTTCCCGCGGGGGTAGTGGCAGCGTACCCTGGTGCCATGGGTACGCATCACGGAGAGTACAAGGTTCCCGGCGGGAAGCTGGTGGTGGTCGACTTCGAGTTGGTCGACGATCGCATCGCGGATTTCCGGCTGTCGGGTGATTTCTTCCTCGAACCCGATGACGCCCTCGACTGCATCAATGGAGCGATCAACGGCCTCAGCCCCAAGC
>CAZTBS010000033.1:0-19342 GCA_964612125.1 uncultured Leucobacter sp.
TGTCCGCGATGTCGTGGGACATGTGTCCACTATGTCCTGAAACCAGACACTGTCATCCCGACGAATCAACTCCCGGAAACTCAAAGGGTTTCCGGGAGTTTTTCGTTCGGAAAGCCTGCCGCGGTCAGCACCGCGTCTGCGCTGCAGTGGCAGCTGCGGTGGCCGAGCCAAAACAGACGGCCCGCACGGGTGCGCCGTCGCTACCGGCGAGTGGCAGCGGGAAAAACCCGACGCGGGAGTGCGCTGACAAGGATGCGAGATTGCGCAGGTTCTCGACGATCAGACCGTCTCCCCTAAGCACGATCTCGTGCACAGCCAGATCGGCCGTTTCATCCGGCACCACGGCGCGGTCCGGGCTGGGTGCATCGACACCGAGCACCCGCATGCCCCGACGCCACAGTTCGGCTGCTGCCTCTCTGGTGAGGTAGGGGTGGCGCAGATAGCGTTCCTCGCCGAAGTAACGGTCCCAGCCGGTGCGCACGATCACGATACGCGGCACCGTCTCATAGGGTTCGAGACCCAAGTCTGCCGGAGTGAGCGCTGCATGCTCGCCTAAGGGCGCACTATTCGCGGCGTCAAGCAGCAGGGCGTCACCGACCAGCTCACTCAGGCTCACCTGATCCATCGTGCGGCCCCCCGGGATGAGGTGCGCAGGTGCGTCAATGTGCGTGCCGCTCTGCGATCCACACGCAATCGAGGCCACCGCAACGCCATCTGCAGCGAGCGTCAGCGCCGGGACAATCTGCACCTCCGGGTCACCCGGAAACACCGGCATGCCAGCGGTGAGCGGGTGACTGAGATCAATCAGCATGCTCGCATCATCGCAGATGATCGGGCAGCGTGACGAGCGCGCCGCTACTCGCCAGCGAGGAACGCTTCGAGTTCGGCGCGGGCGATATGGTCGGGCTTCTGCACCGGAGGCGACTTCATGAAGTACGCAGAGGCGGCTTCGACCGGGCCACCGAGGCCGCGATCCTTCGCCACCTTTGCGCAGCGGATCGCATCGATCATGGTGCCAGCGGAGTTCGGTGAGTCCCACACCTCGAGCTTGTACTCGATACTCATGGGCACATCGCCGAAACCTCGTCCCTCAAGACGCACGAAGGCGAACTTACGATCTTCGAGCCACGGCACATGGTCGCTGGGGCCCACGTGCACATCTTCAGCGGGCAGATCGGCCACGATGTTCGACGTGACTGCCTGGGTCTTTGAGATCTTCTTCGACGCGAGGCGGCTGCGCTCGAGCATGTTCTTGAAGTCCATGTTGCCACCGACGTTCAGCTGGTAGGTGTGGTCGAGGGCAATGCCGCGACTCTCAAGCAGGTGTGCGAGCACGCGATGCGTGATGGTCGCTCCGACCTGGCTCTTAATGTCGTCGCCGACGATCGGCACTCCTGCCGCAGTGAACTTCGCAGCCCACTCCGGGTCGCTCGCAATGAACACCGGAATCGCATTGACGAAGGCAACCCCCGCATCAAGCGCAGCCTGCGCGTAATACTTGGCGGCTTCCTCACTGCCCACCGGCAGGTAGCACGCGAGCACATCGGCACCGCTGTCACGCAGCACCTGAGCCACATCCACTGGTTCGGCGGGTGATTCCTCCACAGCGTCGCGGTAGTACTCGCCGAGACCGTCGAGCGTTGGCCCGCGCAGCACCTCCAGGCCTATGTGCGGCACCTCGGAAAACTTGATGGTGTTGTTGTGACCTGCCCAGATGGCTTCGCTGAGGTCGCGGCCCACCTTGGTCACGTCCACGTCGAACGCCGCAACGAATTCAAGATCCGAGACATGATGCCCGGCGAGGCGAACATTCATGAGGCCCGGCACGGTCGCGTCATCCGCGGCATCGCGATAGTATTCGACTCCCTGTACCAGCGAACTCACACAATTGCCGATCCCGGCAAGTGCCACCTTCACAGTCATCGAATCTCCTCACCCAGCCGCGTGCGATGCAGCATGCACCAACGATCCAGTCTACTCGTTGGCTCGGCTCCCACCTTCCGGTCAGCTACGCTGCTGGGGTGAGCAGCGCGCACGAAATTACCGAGTTTGCCATTGCTGTAGCCCGGAAAGCAGGCGCAATTGCCCTGACAGGGTTTCGCGATCCACACCTCGAGGTCGCTCAGAAGCGGGACCAGTACGACGTCGTCACCAGGCTCGACACTGAGTGCGAAGCACACATTCGACGCGCGATTCTCGCAACGTATCCAGACTCGACGATTGTCGGCGAAGAAGACGCCGAGGTGACTGGCACAGGCGCACTGAGCTGGTTCGTCGACCCGATTGATGGCACCTCAAACTTTGGCCGCGGCATCGCCATGTGGGCGGTCAGCATCGGGGTCGCTCGTCACGGCGAGATCATCAGCGGGGTCGTCTTCGACCCGGTCGCCGATCAGCTGTTCTGGGCCGATGCGCGTGGTGCATTTCTTACGACAGCGGGTGGATCAAGGCCGCTGCAGAGCACCGGATCAGCAGACCCGGCTCAGGCCACGGTGGTCATGAATTTTCCTCTCGCCCGCGACCTGGTGCACTTCCCCGATCTGGCCCTCACACAGTTTGCGCAGGTCACGCGCGAGTTCGCCCAGGTGCGCATGCTGGGCAGCACCTGCATCACCCTGTGTTGGCTCGCCGCGGGGTGGATCGATGCCACCGTCTCATTTGAGACGAGTGCCTGGGATGTCGCCGCGGCGGCGTTCATCGTGCGGCGCGCAGGAGGCACCTACATCGCCTACCGTGACGGGTCTGCGCAGCCGGCGGAGCGCGACTTTGTGCACGCGCATTACTACGCCGCCGTGTCTGGGGCAGACTTCCCGACCTTACGGGAAATCATGGCCACGCAGAGCCAGCGTCCCTCGCGCGCGTGACGACGACGCGCGAGGGTGCAGAGGCAGGGGCGCCCAGCGCGGTTCGATACGGTTGAGGTGGCCCGATCCACCGAGAGAAATCTGAGCATGCCCTCACTCCCCCGCCTCATCGCATTTGACCTCGACGACACCCTCGCCCCCTCGAAATCGCCGGTCGACCCACGCATGCTCGCCGTGTTCGCGCGACTGCTGCGGCACACCACGGTTGCCGTGATCTCGGGTGGCAATTTCGCCCAGTTTGAAGCACAGCTGGTGTCACGCCTCGCAGACGTTGACGAGGCATCGCTTGAGCGCCTGCACCTGCTGCCCACCTGTGGCACGCGGTATGAACGCCGCGAGGACGGCGCCTGGCGCACGATGTATCAGGAGAACCTCAGCGAAGAGGAACGCGCCGCTGCGTTCACCGCCCTGCGCGAGGAAGCAGAACGTCTCGGACTGTGGGAATCCGAGACCTGGGGCGAGATCCTTGAGGACCGCGGCTCGCAGGTGACGTTCTCGGCGCTCGGGCAGCGCGCCCCCGTCGAGGCGAAACAAGCGTGGGATCCAGACGGCAGCAAGAAGAACGCGCTGCGGCAGGCGGTGGCGGCGCGCCTGCCCGAACTTGAGGTGCGCAGTGGCGGATCCACCTCGGTGGATATTACGCGCGCGGGCATCGATAAGGCCTACGGCATGCGCAAGCTCGCGACGCTGACCGGCATTCCCCTCGAGGACATGTTGTTTGTGGGCGACCGGCTCGATCCTGACGGCAACGACTACCCGGTGAAGGCACTCGGGGTGGCCTGCCACGCGGTCGAAGGATGGGAAGACACTGCGCGCTTCTTGGAAGAACTCCTCGCTGCGGAGCCGCCCACCGAGTAGCGCCGCCACCCAGCAGAAGTGCCAGGTGGCGTAGAGTATCTCGGAAAAAACCACTCCCTCGGATCCAGAGAGCGGATCCTGGCCGAAGGGGTGGTTTTTTCCGAAGAAGCTGCTGCTGCTGGGGCCTAGGCCTGGAAAAAGCTGCTGCCGGGACCTAGCCGCGCAAGAACCAGGCCTGCACGACCTAGCCCTGCACGACCTAGGCCTGTACGGGGGCGGTAAGCCCGAGCACCTCCGCAGTCTCAGCGAGAGTGGCAGCGGCCGCAGCCGCGTCGTGATTCACCCCGACACCGAAGGCGGGCACGTGCTGCGTGAACTCAGCCTTCCACTCACGCTCGAACTTCTCGGGGAAGCACTTCTCAAGCACGCCCAGCATCGCGTGCACCGCGGTTGACGCACCCGGCGAGGCTCCCAGCAGGCCAGCGATGGAGCCTTCCGCGCCGGTGATCACCTCAGTGCCGAACTGCAGCACACCGCCCTTCTTCGGGTCCTTTTTCATGACCTGCACGCGCTGGCCAGCCGTCACCATGTACCAGTCTTCGCTCTTCGCGGACGGCATGTACTCTCGCAGAGTTTCCATCTGCTTCTCACGGCTCGCGAACACCTCGCCGAGCAGATACTTCTCAAGCGCGAACTCGGTCATACCGACCTTCAGCATCGGCCCGAGGTTGTGGGTGCGGATCGAGCCCGGCAGATCCCACCACGAGCCCTTCTTCAGGAAGTTCGGGCTGAAGCCTGCGTAGGGCCCGAAGAGCAGGCTCTTCTTGCCGTTCACGACCCGTGTATCGAGGTGCGGAACCGACATCGGGGGTGCGCCCACCGAAGCCTTGCCGTAGACCTTGGCCTGGTGGTCACGCACCACGTCAGGGTTATCGCAGCGCAGGAACTTGCCACTGATCGGGAATCCACCGAAACCGCGGATCTCCGGGATGCCCGAAGACTGCAGCAGCGAGAGTGCTCCACCACCGGCACCGACGAACACGAAACGCGCGTTGACGGAACTCGTGCCGTACCCAGCGCGGTTGCGCACGTCGACGTCCCAGGTGCCGTCGGCTAGGCGACGCAGCTTCGTGACTTGTTGGCCCATGTGCAGATTGGCGCCGTTCTCAGTGAGATGGGCGAACAGCTGCCGGGTGACCTCACCAAAATCAACATCGGTGCCGGTGGTGGATCGCGTTGCCGCGAAGACCTCATCCTTTGCTCGCCGCTCAATCAGCAGCGGAGCCCACTCGGCAATCTGCATGGCGTCGTCGCTGAACTCCATGTCAGCGAACAGCGGTTGCGGCTTCAGTAGATCGAAGCGACGACGGAGATAGTCGACATTCTTCTCACCGCGCACGAAGGTCATGTGCGGGGTGGGGTTGATGAAGGTGGAGGGCTCACCGAGGATGCCCTGTTTCACGAGCGAAGACCACCACTGCCGCGACAGCTGGAACTGCTCGTTGATCTCAATGGCTTTGCCAGTAGTCAGGCTGCCGTCTGGCCCCTCAGGCATGTAGTTCAGCTCGCACAGTGCCGCGTGGCCGGTGCCGGCATTGTTCCACGCATTACTGCTCTCGGTCGCAACTTCGAGTCGCGACTCGAAAATCTCAATCGACCAGTCGGGCTGCACCTGCTTTATCAAGGTGCCAAGGGTGGCGCTCATCACGCCACCGCCAATGAGGACCACATCTACGGTGTTTTTGCTCACGATGCACGAGTTTACCCCGCCTTTCCGAGTGCAAGTTCACGTGCCCGGCGCAGGCTGCCCGCATCCGCATCGACGATGAGCGCGTACCCCAGGCGACGCGCTTCGCTCGCGCGCTGCGCCCCTCCAACCACCGGGCGAATTTCGCCCGCGAGGCTGATCTCGCCGACTGCGGCAACCGTGTGCGGGAGAGGGTGATCAGCGTCTGCCGAAATGACAGCGAGCGCAATGGCCAGATCTGCCGCTGGCTCAACCAGCCGCACACCTCCGACGGTCGACACGTAGACGTCTTTCGCGTGCAGTTTGACGCCGATACGGCGCTCCAGCACCGCGAGAATCATGGCGACGCGCGAGGCATCCACGCCGCTGGTGACGCGGCGCGGGTTCGGCGTGGGGCTCGGCACGACCAGTGCCTGCACCTCTACCGGCAGAGCGCGGCGACCTTCCATCGCGATTGTCGCGCAGGTACCGCTCACGGGGTCAGTGCTGTGACTCAGAAACAAGCCCGAGGGGTCGGGAACTTCGGCGATGCCTGCGCTTGTCATTTCGAAACACCCCACCTCATCGGTCGGGCCGTAGCGGTTCTTGAGGGTGCGAAGAAACCGCAGCGCGGTGCGACGGTCTCCTTCGAAATGACACACCACGTCAACCAGATGCTCAAGCAGCCGCGGGCCCGCCACCGAACCGTCTTTCGTGACGTGCCCCACCAAAATCACCGGCAGGTCGCGCTCCTTCGCGACGCGGATCAGCGCGGCCGCCACCTCTCGCACCTGCGCGGGGCCGCCCGCGCTGCCGTCGATGAGGTCGCTCGCAAGGGTCTGAACTGAGTCAACAATCAGCAGCCCCGGCTGCACCGCGTCAATGTGCCCGAGCACGGTCGCGAGGTCGTTTTCGCTCGCAAGATACAGTGTGTCGTGCAGCGCGCCGGTGCGCTCGGCGCGCATGCGGATCTGCCCGGTCGATTCTTCACCGCTGGCATACAGCACCTTGGCCCCCTGCGCGGCAATGCGCGCGGCGACATCGAGCAACAAGGTTGACTTGCCAACCCCGGGCTCGCCCGAAAACAGGATTGCGGCGCCGGGCACGATGCCTCCGCCGAGAACCCTGTCGAGTTCGCCGATGCCTGTCGCGCGGTGCGCTGCGGCGTCTGCGCGCAGTTCGGTGATGGGGCGTGCCGCACGGGCGGCGGTCGGAGCCGTGGCGCTGACGGTCTTGCCGAGGGTTGCCCCGGCCCGTGGAGTCTCTGCGACTGTGCCCCACTGCTGGCACTCCCCGCACCGACCCACCCATTTTGGGGCTTGCCAGCCGCACTCGCTGCACGCATACGCGCTACTCGCCTTCGCCATGTTGCGACCTTACAGCGGGCCACCGACACTCGCTCAACATCTCGGATTCCCAACGGACCCGCGCGATGTGTGAATGATAAACTGAGTCTTGTTTCCGGTAATGATTCCACACCACTACCGAGAGCTGGGGAACGAAACCATCCATGGTTTTCTTGGTTGGCAGCTAAACACGCACACGGAGAGTGGCTGAGTGTTGAATCCGGAAGAAACACCGTTTACCAGTGCCGAGCATCGCGCCCTCGTCGATAGCATCCCCGGGGTGTTTTTCGTCTACAGCGCAGCAGGCAAGCTCGTCGACTGGAACCAGCGATATCTTGAGGTCATCGGCGCAACCCCCGAAGAAGCGTACGGCCGCGGCACCGATACCGACATTGCCTTCGAAGACAAAGAAATCGCTGAACACGCCCTGCACGAGCTTGCCACCACCGGCAAAAACACGACGCGGGCGAACATGGTGAACCAGAAGACCGGAGAGCGCACGCCGTTTCTCTTCTCTTCCCGCACGGTACCTCACCCCGACGGGTTCCAGATCATCGGAGTCGGCATCGACATCACCGATGTCACGGAAACAGAGAACGCGCTTCGCACAGAACATGCGTACTTCCGTTCGGTGCTGGAGAGCTCGATCGACGGATACGTGATTGTCGACACCACCCGCAGAGTCATCGCCCGCAATCGCCACGTCTTGAGTACCGCACTGATCAACGAAGATCCGCTGTTCCAAATGATGGACGAAGCCCGGGTCCGCCGACTATCAGAGCGGATGGAGCATCCCGCGGCCTTCTTCCGCGATATGTCTCGTGCACTTGCACACCCCGACGAACCACACATGTTCACGTTCCGCATTGACACCGGGGAATTGGTCGAATGCTCCGCGCGACCGGTCGTGAACGACGACGGTGAGCGCATCGGTCAGATTTTGGGTTATCGCGACTTTACGGAAGTGGATCGCGCGAATCGTCGCTACGAGTATCTGGCCACTCACGATGAGGTCACCGGGCTGCTCAATCGCACGGGTATCTTCGAATTCATCACCCAACTGATTTACGATGGCGAACCCTTCGGAATCCTCAAGATCGACATCGATCGTTTTCAGCGTTACAACCGCACATTTGGGCACGGGTTTGGAGATCAGGTGCTGCGGGTGGTGAGCGAGGGCCTCGTGAACGCATCGCCCATCGAGCATGTCGTGGGGCGACACGCGGGAGACAAGTTCCTCATTGCTGTGCCCGGAACCGCTGACCCGACCGTGCTCCGACAAATTGCCGATGACGTCTTTGCGCAACTGAAATCAGCTGAAGAGCTCGAGAGCCGCCGGCTCGATCTCCGTGCGCATATCGGCGTGTGCACATTTCCGCAAGATGGCCGGTCACTCACTGAACTCATCTCGAACGCCGAGTGCGCGATGCTCGATCGGAGAACCCCTGGCCGGAACAGTCTGAACTTTTACACGGCAGAAATGGGTGCCGAACGCTCCCGAACCCTATTTCTTGAAACTCGAATGCGAGAGGCCCTGGAAGTAGAGGCATTCGAGCTGGTGTACCAGCCGAAAGTGGATATCCGCACCGGGCGGATTCAGGGTGTGGAGACGCTGCTGCGCTGGCATGACGAGGAACTCGGGTGGGTCAGCCCGGCAGACTTCATTCCTATCGCCGAAGAGACACGCCTGATTTTGCCCCTTGGTGAATGGGTACTCACTCAGGCTTGCACACAGATGAAGCGCTGGGTTGACCGCGGCGTGCGAGAGATTTCCCTCGCTGTCAACGTCTCGATGATTCAGTTCTTCGAATCAAGCTTCATGGAGACCCTGGAAGGCATCCTGCGAGAGACTGGGCTCGATCCGAAGAATCTCGAAGTCGAGCTGACCGAGACCGTCATCGCGCAGGACCCAGCCTTCTTGCGCAATCTTGTGGATGAGTTGCACGAACTCGGCGTCTCGGTATCGATCGATGATTTCGGCACCGGCTACTCGAGCCTCAGCTACTTGAAAGATTTCCGTGTCGACAAGCTGAAGATTGATCAAGCCTTTACGCAGAGGATTCATCATTCTGTTGAAGACAATGCGATCATTCGCACCGCGATCAGTATTGCTCGCACACTTGGGATGGTCACCATCGCTGAGGGCGTAGAGACAGTGGAACAGCTGGAATTCTTGCGGAAGAACGACTGCGCTGGGGCGCAGGGCTATCTGTTCAGTCGGCCGGTGTCGGCGCAGGAGATTGAGCTGATGTTCACCGACGAGCGGCAAGGTGTGCTGACACCGCGAACTACAGCCAACTAGGCGCTGGCACTACATTCCTCCACAAGGAAGGCTAGCCATCTGGTGTGATCTTCGAGACGCTGAGTGCATCACTACCCTGCTGTCTGCGGCATCGCCACTGAAGGAGAATTCGCATGGCGACCGCACGTTCGGAAGCATCAACGGTACCAGCGCTTGAATGTCGCCAGCTCACGAAAGATTACGGCGGTGGAAACGGCCTGTTCGACTGCGACCTACGCATTGAGCGCGGTGAGATCTTTGGTCTCGTAGGACCCAACGGCTCGGGGAAGAGCACACTCATCAAACTCGCGATGGATCTGATCCGCGCCGACTCTGGTAGCACCGAGATCTTTGGTCTTGATGCGCACCGCGACAGCCTCGCGGTGAAGCGGCGGATCGGCTATATCCCCGGTGAGCTGGCACAGTTCCGCGGAGTGAGCGCCCGCTACGTCGTACACCTCCTTGCCGGACTACGCGACGAGGTTGATGATGCGGCGATCGAACGACTCGCGACACTCCTCAAGCTCGATCTCGACCGAAAGTACGAAGACCTGTCACACGGCAACAAGCAGAAAGTTGCCATTGTGCAGGCGTTCATGCACGAACCCGATTTCTTCGTGCTCGACGAACCCACGCTGGGGCTCGATCCACTGGTGCAGCGCGCGTTTCGGGAACTCATCACCGAGGCGCAGGATCGCGGCGCCACAGTGCTGCTGTCATCGCATGTGCTCTCGGAGGTGGAGTCCGTCTGCACACGGATCGGGCTGTTGAAAGCGGGACGCCTCGTGCAGCTAGGCACCCTCGACGAGCTGCGGCAATTCAAGGCGCACCGGGTCGAGGTGGTGTGTGACTCATCCGCTGGGTTCACCGCACTCGCAACGCTCCCTGGTGTGCGCAACCTCGAGACGCAGGGCAACCGCGCCAGCTTCGAAGCGCACGGCGACATGTCGGCGCTGATCACGGCGCTTGCGCCGCTCGCCCCCCGTGAGCTCTCCAGTCGCGAGCTCACCCTCGAGGAGGTGTTTTACGCTGCGTTCTAAAACCTCCACTGGTCTCGGTCACACCGCATGGCTCCTCCGAGATTCGCTCCGCGCCCACCGGCTCTCCGGCGCGGCGTGGTTCGTCGGTGGCGCGCTCGCGAATTTCGTGATGGTGCTGTCACTCAAACAAGAGCTCGAGGACTTCCCCGGCGGTGCGGAGATGCTTGCGAAGGTGCTCGGACCGTCAATCGAAGCGTTCCGCCCGCTGCGCTGGCCCGCAGAACGACTCGATACGCTCGGCGGGTACGTCACCTACCACAACCTCATCTTGATGACGATGTTCCTGGCGGTGTACGCGCTGGTGATCGGCACCAAGGTCGTGCGCGGAGGAGAAGCGCACGGCGTGATGGACCTGTGGCTCAGCACCGGGCGCTCACGCGCACAAATCCTGACCGTCCGCTCCCTCGGATCAGCGCTGCTACTCGCCGTCATCGCCGCAGGAATTGCCTCGGGAACCGCGATCGCACTCGCGATCGCCGGTCAACCGGATACCAGCGGCGCATTCATCACTATGCTTGCTGCCTGGTGCGCGGCACTTATCAGTTTTGGCTTCGGTCTCGTGCTGTCGCAGTTTTTCGTGAGCGCGCGGGCAGCGGCAGGCCTGGGATCCACTGCACTCATCGTGCTCTATGTCATCGGAAATTCGGCTGACATGTTGGGCCCCCTGAGCGCGCTGCAATACCTGTCGCCGTTCACCTACGCGAACCTGTCACGGGCGTTGGTTCCAGATATCGATGCGCACTGGCTCTCGATGATCGGCATGTTGCTGGTTGCTGCAGCACTGGTGGGGCTCGCAAGCTGGCTGTTTCAGCACCGTGATGTGGGTGCAGGGCTGTGGCGACGACGCACAGACAGTGCACACCAAGCCCGGCGCGCACCCGTGACTGCGCGGTCGCTCTGGGCAGACGGGCTGTACCACGGGTGGCTTGCCATGATCACCTGGGCGGCAAGCGCCGCAGCCCTGACCGCAGTGATGGTGTCACTCGAACCTGCGGCGATGGACGCGTGGGAATACTTTGATGTGCTGTTGCCAGCCGCACCGGACGCGGTGAGCGAGCGCGAGTCGCAGTACCTCGGGCTGTCAACCTCGCTGATTATTCCGTTTATCGCAGGGTATGTGGTCGCACAATCAGCGAAGTGGAGCGCAGATTTCACCTCTGGCCGCACCGGACTCATCTTGGCGGCCCCGGTGTCGTGGCTGCGACTGCTGACGGTGCGACTGACCGTGGTAACGCTCGGCGTCACCGTGATCATCGGCGCATCGATCGCTGCCATGGTGGCGGTCGCCGGTCGGCTCGCACTGACCATCGAGCCGGCGGGCCTCGGGCGACTCACCGTGCTGTCGCTCGCGCTCGGTGTGGCGATGGGTGCCCTGTGTGCCCTGATTACCGCGTGGTTCCGGCACCGGAGCGCAGTGCTTGCGCTCACGGTGTACCTCACCGCCGCTTACCTCTTGACGTTCATCGTGCCCATGCTTGATTGGCCCGAGTGGATCAATCGCCTGTCAGTTTTCACCGCATTCGGGAACCCCTACCTGGAGTGGCCAACTCTGCTGGACTCGCTGGTCATTGTGGGGCTCGCGGGGCCCGGGCTCGCACTGTCGTTCATGGTGACAGCGCGGAGCCCGAAGGCACCCTAGCGCTGCCGAGTTAGCTCAGGCGATCCACCTGGTTCTGAAACGCGTTGAGGTGATTCACGGATCCGTCACGGAGTTGCGTGAAGACCGCGGCAACGTCTGCGGGGAGCTCGAAGGTGAGAAAGCGATCGTACATTGCGATGTTGTCGATCTCGGCCTGCACGCCTCCCTGCGCGGCTTCCAATAGTGTTGCGGGCATCACCAGGTGCTCTGCCGCGGTGTCTGCGGGGAACTCCCGCCCCTGTGCAGCGTAAATCCCGCGCAACAGGTCAAGATGTGATTCTTCCGAGCTCAAAATATTGGTGTATGGGGCCTGCACACCGAAGGTGGCGATGATCTGCTCATATTCGAGGCGTGCGATGAATTCGTCCTGCACCGCGAACGCAAGCATCTGGTCCACGGTGAGATCGGTAGCGGCAAGCGCACCCTGTGCACCATAAGGCTCAGGCGTCGGCGCCGGTGCGGGGGTCGTCTCAGTGGGTGACGGCGTTGCTGATGCAGTGGCAGTGGGCTCACTGGGTACCGGCTCAGCGGTTTGTGGGGCGCAGCCGGTGAGAACTAACGGAAGCGCAAGGCCTGCGACCAGGAGTGGCGCAAAGCTCCGGATACCGATGCGACGGTGCTGCGTCTGAGTGCGGCGGTGAGTGGTCATGCGTTCCCCGAATCCTCGTTGGTTTATACCCCTATGAGTATTCTCGCTCTCCCTATGAAATCGCACAATTGGGTGTTGCTGACTGACGGGCGTGACCGGGAAGCTCGCACTACCGATCAGGTCGACTGGCCGGAGGATCCGGTGGGGATCGCGAACACCAGCTGGTCGCTGGGCAGACCGTTCGGTGATCCACCCGTCACTTCAACGGTGACCGCGATGGTGTCACCCGCGTGCATCTCACCGTCGACGAGCACTGCCGCGACACCGCGTTCATCAGGATCAAAGGTACCGGCTGGAATCTTCTCTTCACCGCGCACAAACCACAGCTCGTAGGTGTGCCCAGACGGGGCTGCAGGCAACCCCGCGGTCACGAGCACCGCACGTCCCTGCTCTGCCGACCAGGTCAGCGCCGCTTCTCCGCCACCGGGCACCTGCGTCGCGGCACGCTGCGCATCGGGCGCGGCAACCAACTGCTCGAGTGCCACCACACCGGCAGGCTGCTGCGGCTGCAGTGCGCTGAAGAGCCCCGATCCAACACCGGCAATCAACGCCGCAACCGCGACGACCGCAAGCACGCGCGTGACCCAACCACGTTTGCGGGGCGGCAGCTCGTCTTCAGGATCTGCCTCGGGCATGACCCAGTTGCGCAGCGGCGGGAGGCCAGCAGATGAGCCTTCGGCGGGGCTGCCCTCTCCCCCACCGTTCGTGCCTGGTAACGGGCCCGCCGATACTGGCGCCACAGGCATTTGAGGCGCAAGATCAGTACGCAACGCGCTCGGCCGCTCCCCCGCGGCGATCCGCGCATCAAGCTCTGCGAAGAGCAGATCTTTCACCGCTGCGCGAGGAGCCTCAGACGGCACCGCTTCAGCGAGCTGCGCAGCCGCAGCGAGCTCAGCGTCGACGTGGTGCTCCCACTCTGGGTGTTCCGCGAGGGCACGCTCAACCGCAGCGCGCTCCGCTGGATCAAGGGCGCCGAGCGCGTAGGCGGCGGCGAGATCAGCAAACTCGTTCTCGGTCATGCCGTCACCCCCATTTCTGCGCGGAGCTTTGCGAGCCCGTCCCGCATGCGTGTCTTAATGGTGCCCAGTGGCACGCCCGTCAGTGCGGCAATCTCGCTCTGATGGTAGCCACCGAAATACGCCAGCACGATTGCTTCGCGCTGCGATTCCGGAATGCGCGCCAGTGCTCCCGTGACGCGCTCAGCATCAATGGTGAGCTCAGCCTGTTCCGCAACGGCGTCGAAATCGACCGGGGTGTCGCGGATCCCGACCCGCACATCACGGTCGACGCTTGCGCGGGTGGCACGCACGCGATCCACCGCGCGACGATGCGCGATCGTGAGCAGCCATGAGCGCCCCTGCCCGCGATCCGCATCGAAATCGTCGGCGGTGCGCCACACTTCCAGGAATACTTCCTGCAGCACCTCTTCGCTCAGGTCGCGATCCACCAGTACTCGCCGAATGAGACCGAACATGCGCGACGACATCAGATCGTAGAGATCTGAGAATGCAGCACGGTCACCCACTGCGACGCGGCGAATGAGAGCGGCAATGTGGTCGGTGGCCTCGGTGCCGCCTTCCGCAACGTCGCAGCCGTCGATCACCATGCGCTCAAGTATGCCGTATGCGCCTGGTGATCCCACTGCCGCATCCCCTTCCTGCTTCCCTGATGTCTTCGGAGGAGACGCGCAATCGGATTGATCGTGAGGGCGCCAGAAAAATATTCATTTTCATCCAATCCGATTCGCGCACAGCCCCGAAGACCACTGTGGAGGGCGACAGAAGCTCGCCACCGCATCCGAGAAGCTCGCCCGGATCACACCGGGCACGACGAAGGAGATACCGATGTCACGCAAGAAGCTGTTCCTCGCACTGCCCCTCGCGATGGCCGCAAGCCTCGCATTTACTGCCTGCACCTCGGCCGCGACGGAAGAGACCGACGATGCTGCGATGGAGACCACGGAGACAGAAACCGTCGAGGTTGCAGAGATGGATCCCGCCGCCTACCTCGTGGGCCCCGGCTGCGCGGCTTACGCGGAGCAGGTACCGGACGGCCCCGGCTCCGTCGCGGGCATGTTCGAGTCCACCGTCGTTGAGGCCGCGTCAAATAACCCGCTGCTTACGACCCTCGCTGCGGCAGTCAGCGGCGGCCTGAACCCCAACGTCAATTTGGTCGACACCTTGAACGGTGACGAGTTTACGGTTTTCGCGCCCGTCGATGATGCCTTCGCCAAGATCGATGCCGCCACGATCGAGACGCTGAAGACCGATAGTGATCTGCTGACCTCGATCCTCACCTACCACGTGGTACCCGGTAAGGCGCTTCCCGAAGACCTGCCCGGCACGCACACCACCGTGCAGGGCACTGATGTAGAGGTGACCGGCAGCGGCGACATGCTGATGGTGAACGACTCGAACGTCATCTGCGGCGGCGTACAGACTGAAAACGCTGTCGTCTACTTGGTCGACACGGTGCTGTTGCCCGCGAACTAGGTAGCCAATTTCCTGAGGGGATCGGTCCGCCCGCCACGACCTGCGCGGACCGGTCCCCTCGCTGTTCTCTCATGCACTTTCGGTGGCGAGTTTGAAGCCGGATCCAATGCAATCGGTTGCAATAGTTGGTGCACCAACTATATTCTGGTGTCGGAGCCTCTCCCTGCACAGGTTGCAGACTCCGACATCCGCACCTGACCAAAGGAGCCCAGCCGTGCAGTTCTACCGAGACGGATACCGACCTGGCGACCCAGACATCAAACCTGCTGCACCAGAAGCGCTGGCACGCACCACCGCACTGCCTGCAGAAATCGACGTGCTCATAGTCGGCACCGGCCCTGCAGGCACTGTTCTCGCCGCACAGCTCTCAGAGTTCCCGGAGATCAACACCCGGATCATTGAACGCCGCGAAGGCCCATTGCAGGTCGGGCAGGCTGACGGGGTCGCCTGCCGCACCGTCGAAATGTTCGACACCTTCGGTCTTGCAGAAGCACTCATGCGTGAGGCCTACTGGGTGAACGAGGTGCGCTTCTGGGGCCCCTCTGAAGAGGATCGCTCCGAGATCACCCGCACCGGCTGGGTAGAAGACACCCCTGAGGGGCTCAGTGAATTCCCGCACGTCATTGTGAACCAAGCGCGCATGCAGCAGTACCTGCTCGATCATGCGGCGAAGTCGCCCAGCAAGCTTGAGGTCGACTACGGAATCGAATTCGTGAGCCTCACGGTGAAGACCGGCGATTACCCGGTGCACGTCACGCTGCGTCACACCCTGGGCGAGCGCGCAGGTGAAGAGATCACTGTGCGTGCAAAGTATGTTGTCGGCTGCGACGGCGCTCGTAGTGGCGTGCGTCGTGCCATTGGACGCGAACTACACGGCGATGCTGCAAACCACGCCTGGGGCGTGATGGATGTGCTCGCAACCACCGATTTCCCCGACTGGCGCACCAAGAACGTGATTCAGTCGGCGGGTAAGGGAAGCCTTCTCATGATTCCGCGCGAGGGCGGCAGCATGGTGCGCTTATACGTGGATCTGGGCGAGGTACCCGCGGGCGACCAGGAGATCCGGAAAACGAGTGTCGAGCAGCTCACCGAAGTCGCCAACAGCATTCTGTACCCGTACTCAATCGATGTGCGGTCCGTCGCGTGGTCGTCGGTGTACGAAGTTGGGCAGCGGGTGACCGACAAATTTGATGACGTACCGGATCACGACACCACCGGGCGGTTGCCCCACGTTTTCATTGCGGGTGACGCGTGCCATACCCACTCAGCGAAGGCTGGCCAGGGCATGAACGTGTCGATGATGGACACCTTCAACCTTGGCTGGAAGCTCGCCGCCGTGCTGCGCGGGCGCGCCGCGGCCAGTCTGCTGCACAGCTACTCGGCGGAGCGCCAGAGCGTTGCGCAGAACCTGATCGATTTCGATCGTGAGTGGTCGGCGTTCATCGCGCAGCCCACCGCTGATCCGGAACACCCGGAGCTCGGAGGTGTCACGGCGGAGGAGATGCGCGACCAGTTCGCGCGCCAGGGTCGATACACCGCTGGTCTCGCAACGAAGTACACTCCTTCAGCGCTCACTGGTGCCGGCACGCACCAGGCACTCGCAACCGGATTCGAAATCGGGACCCGCTTTCACTCGGCGCCCGTGGTGCGGGTAGCCGATGCGCGGCGACTGCAACTCGGGCATGCGCATCGCGCTGACGGCAGATGGCGGATCTACGCCTTTGGGGACACAGATGGAACCGCCCTGCGGAACTTCACGCAGTGGCTGAGTGACGCACCCGACGCTCCAACCCAGCGCTTCCGCTCACCCGAAGAAGACATCGACAGCGTGATTGATGTCCATGCAATCTTCCGCAGCGGGCATCACGAGGTGGATCTCCGCACCGTGCCCGAAATTCTGCTCCCGCACTCTGGCCCCTTCCAGCTCCAAGATTGGGAGAAGGTCTGGGCGATCGATCGCAAGAGCGAAGATATCTTCACTGCGCGCGACATCGATCCCCAGGGGGCTGTGGTGGTCGTGCGCCCGGACCAGTACGTTGCGCACGTGCTGCCACTTAGCGTTCGCGCAGAGCTCACCGAGTTCTTCGGCGGGATCCTCGTCCCCCGGGGCGGCACAATGGAGGCATGAGAATCTCCGCGGTGCACGAGAGAGCCGATGTGGCCGCCGAACATCTGGCTGACGCCAGTGAACCACAGGCCCACATCGGCTTTCTCATTCGGCGGGCCCAGCAGTTGCACGTCGCTGTATGGGCTCGCGTGGTGTCGAGCGAGATTTCGAGCGTGCAGTATTCGATCCTGGTGCTTCTGGATCGTCTCGGAGAGGCGAGCCAGCGCGAACTATGCGATGAGGCTGGGCTGGACCGATCCACGATTGCGGAGATTCTGCGTCGCATGGAGCGCACCGGCCTCATTGAACGGCAGCGGTCAGCGGCGGATGCACGCCGCAACACGGTGCGGCTCACCGCGGCCGGCAAAGCAGAACGCGCACGCCTGAAACCGCTGGTTGTGCGGGTGCAGCAGGAGTTGACGGAAGGGATGTCTCCGAGCGATCGCGCGCAGCTTGCGCATGGCCTCAGCAGCCTGATTGCAGCACGCGAACTTGCTGAGCCGTAACCGCTGGGATGCGCATCGGAGCATTCGCAGGCAGATACACCCAGTGCCTCAGCTCTGCGCCACCGCCTCATGGATCTCGGTCTCAAACGTCTGGTCGTTGAGCGTCACATACAGCTGCTGCTCCGTGACCGTCACCGACAGGGTGTTTCGCCGCGCGATCACCGCGACACCTTGCGCAATGAAGCCCGAGTCAAACGATCGCAGCGTAATGTCTTGCGCCCGAAAGATCTGTTTACCCGCCCACGCACGCAGCAGCTTCGCCGGGTCACGGTGGGTGTAAACGGCGACGCGATCCGCCAATTTACTGCCGTGATGCAATCGCGCAGCATCGGGTGCTCCCACCTCAATCCAAGCAGTCACCTGACCGGTCAGATCGCGCACCAGCACGGCAGGTTCGTCGGGCGAAGACACTCCTCCTTCGGCGAAGGTAATACCTTCCGCGTACTCGAGACAGTAGGCGAGCACGCGCGTCAGCATGTACTCCTGGGTCTCCGATGGGTGCTGCGCAGCACGTATCGTGAACGACTCGTAGACCCCACGATCCATGTCTGCGAGCTCGGTTTCAAAGGTGTGGATCGTGGCGCCTGCAGCCATATCGTTCAAGACCTCTCTGCGAGTTCGAGCACCCCGCCTACAGCAGAGCGTCGGCCTCAATTTCGACTTTGAGGCCGGGAGCCGCGAGCGCCGAGACCGCAAGGATCACAATCGATGGTCGAATCTCACCAAACACCTCACCGTGCACTGCACCAACCGCATCGAAATCGGCAATGTCTGCCAGGTAGACGCGCGTGCGCACGACGTCGCTGAGCGACGCACCCGCCTGTTCGAGGGCCGCAGCAATGCGTCGGAATACCTCTCGCGCCTGATCCGCGGCATCCTCGCCAACATCTGCGGCGGTGGTGCCAGAGACAAACACAAAGTCGCCCTTCTTGACGGCTCGGGAGTACCCCATTTTGTCTTCATAGGGTGAACCAGAGGAGATGTTGATGCGTTCAGACATGCACGTTCTTTCTATCGATGGCAGCCGCTCAAGAGGGGCCCAGAGGCGGTCTGGAATATTATCGTCCGTGCCAGTCGCCAACCGAAACTGACGCGTGTATTTGGGGGTGCTGGAGGCGTCACCGATACGCCCAGATTGCACTTCCCAGAGGTTACTGTGAGGCGGTGCTGGCTGCTGCTAGCGCACGCTCCCGCATCGCAAGAAACAGCGGAAACGTGAATGCCATTGCGGTGATTCCGGAGAGCAAGATGTAGAGCCAGACTCGCTTCATACCCAACCGTCGAGCCTCGGTAATCATGAAAATCACGACGGCGATTGCGACCACACTAAGGTCAGCCGAGAGTACCCAGTCGACCGCGGTGCCGAACCAGGCGCCCAGATAGTTTTCACCGTTCATGACGGCGATGCCGTTAAACACCCAGGCGGTGACCAGGCCGACGCCAGAGATCACAAGATATGCCCAGAAGAGTGCGGGGCGAGGTGTGCGTTGCATCGTCTACTCTCTTCTGTCTGACCTTGCGTGCCGCCGCTGGCGAGCGTGAACAACGCGCAACCCGCGCTAATCTGATCCCATGGGTTTCGCTCTGGTCATGCTTGCGCTAAATGTCGTTTTCAACATCGTAGTGTGGCCGCCATTTTTGCGGAGGGTCAAAGCGGATCCCCGCGCGCGAGATGAACAGGGCAACGCAACTCGCTTCCTCACCGTGCACTACATCCTGATCGGTACGGCTTTTCTCCTGGCCCTGGTCTCCGCCGCGTCGCTGGTGGTTGCCCTGATCACGTCCTAGCGCCAGAGGAGCCACGGACGTCGCCAGTGCCCCCGCGCAAAAGAAAAATGAGGCCCTACCCTGTGATAGAACCTCATTTTTTGTGGCGGTGACGGTGGGATTTGAA
>CAZTBS010000034.1:0-6500 GCA_964612125.1 uncultured Leucobacter sp.
GCAGAGCGCCTGCGCGCCGCCATCGCCACCCGCACCGGGAAGCCCGAACTCGCCGCCCACGTGGTCGAGGCCAGCGAGTTCCGCATCAGACGGGTGCTCGCGACCCGACTGCGAGCCGGGCGCGTACTCGCCATCGGCGACGCCGCCCACGAGATTAGCCCCATCGGCGGGCAGGGCATGAACCTGGGGCTACTCGACGCCGCCGCCCTCGCACCCCTGCTGGCGCGGGTGCTGCGCGGGCAAGCCACCACCCGCGCCCTCGACGACTGGGAGTCGGCGCGACTCGCCTCCGCCCGCATCGCCGCCCGCCTCGCCGCCGTCAACACCCGCCTCGGGCGACCCGCCTCCACGGCAGCGCATGCGGCGCGCTGCCGTGCGCTCGCCGCCGCACTGCAGCGCGCGCCAGCAGCGCTTCCCGCACGGGCCTTCGGCATGGGCTTCGACCGCGCGGCGCGCTAGCGAGCCTCGCGCCAGCCCCGCGGCTACGCCCCGAGAGCCCCCGCCAAACCGGCCTGCGCGACCAGCACCGCCGCGGCCGCCATCACCAGGCGAAACCCCAGCCGAGTCGCCCCCCGAGTGCGGGTGGAGATCCACGCCCACGCTGCCAACCCGACCACCGCGAGCGCACCCGCCCAGGTCACCCACGCCAGTGCGCCCGGGGCGACCCGCGCCGTCGCCACCGCCACGCTCGCCGCGCCCGCAGCGAGGCTCGTCGCCACCACCAGCGCCGACACCCGCGCGCCCAGGCGGTGCGGCAGACCGCGCACTCCCGTCAAGCGATCGGCTTCGAAATCGGGCAGCACATTCGAGAAGTGGATCGCCACTCCCAGCGCGGCCCCCGCGAGCGTCGCCCACACGGGCGCGAGCCCCGGCCCGGCCGCGATGCTCTCGGCGGCGGCCTGTGCCGGTCGTGCCAGGAACACGATCGACGGCAAACCGCCGAAGGCCAGCGCGAAGCACGCCGCCGACCACACCGTTGACTTCAGCCACAGGTTGTAGGCCCAGCCAGACGCGAGCAGCACCGCGTGCGCGAGCGCCGCCCCCCAGCCAAGCGGCAGCGTGCCCGCGATCGCCGCGAGCAGCAGCGTGACGGCGATGCCCCAGGCCAGACGCACCGGTGCACCCGGCTGCGCGAGCGGTTTGTCGGTGCGCCCCACCGCCTGGTCGCGGGCGGCGTCGCGCGCGTCATTCGAGAGCCCGATCGACACCTGCCCGGCGAAGATCACCGCCGCCAGCAGCAGCAGGCGCCAGGCGGACAAGCCGACCGCGAGCCCGAGACCGGTCGACAGCGCGGTGACCACCAGCGTAGGGCCCGGGTGACACGCGCCCCACAGCGTGCGCAGCGTGTGCATGGGCACCCCCTTCCGGCGGTGAGGTTGCGGTGATGGGCGCCGGTCTGCGACCGCGCTGCACCCATCCTTGCCGATCACAGGGGCGAGCGGTACCACGAGAGGCGACCCGGGTCAGGGCAGGCGGATCACCTGAGTCTGATCGAGCGTCAACCCCCAGCGGCTCTTGCGGCGATGCAGTCGCCCAGAGGTTGAGAGCCAGATCATGCCGATGGTCCACCCCACAAACGTTGCCGCGCCACCTACGCCGATCGCCCACCGCGGGCCATAGACGTCAGCCACCCACCCCACCAGCGGGGCGCCGATCATGGTGCCGCCCATCATCACCGCCATGAAGATCGCCATCACACGGCCACGCAGCAGCGGGTCGGTGCTGGTCTGCACGATCCCGTTTGCTGTTGTCAGCAGCGTCACCACCGCAAATCCCGACGGCACGAGGCTCACCGCAAACCACCAGTAGGTGGGCATCAGCATCGACACCACGCTCGCAACCGTAAACAGCAGCGACGCCCCGATCACCACGCTGATGCGCGCCCGCTCGCGCCGCGCCGACAGCAACGCACCCGCCAGTGAGCCGATCGCCAGAATCGACGACAGCAGCCCGAACCCATCCGCGTCGCGCCCAAACTCCACCGCCATGGTTGACGCGATGATCGGAAAGTTCATACCGAAGGCACCCAGTAAGAAGCCGATCGCCAGCACCACCTGAATGTCGCGGCGCTGCCCCACATAGCGGAAGCCATCGAGCAAGCTGGTGCGCTGGGCGGTGTGTGGGCGCGGGGTGAGCTGATCCACCCGCAGCATGGCCACCACCGTGAGCATCACCACAAACGTGCTCGCGTTCGCGATGAACACCCAGCCCGAGCCCAACGCCACGATCGTGAAGCCCGCCACCGCCGGACCCACCAGTCGTGCCATGTTAAATGCAGCCGCGTTGAGCGCCACCGCGTTCGACGCCAGTTGCAACGGCACGAGGTCAGTGACGATGGTCTGGCGTGCCGGGTTATCGAACGCCGTCACCACCCCAAACAGGGCCGCGAAGCCATACAGGTGCCACAGCTGCGCCTGCCCGCTCAGCAGCAGTAGGCCGAGCCCCAGCGCGAGCAGCAAGAACGACAGCTGCGTCGCAAACAGCACATGCCGCCGGTCAAAGCGATCAGACACCCACCCCGTCACCGGCACCAGCAGCAGCGGCGGGCCAAACTGCAAGGCCATTGTGATGCCCACCGCGGCCGCATCGTGATCAGTGACCTCGGTGAGTACCACCCAGTTCAGCGCGGTCGCCTGCATCCACGTGCCGATGTTCGATACCAGCACGCCGATGAACCACAGGCGGTAGTTGAACGACGCGAAGGAGCGGAACATGGCCGTCATAGTGCAGCCAATCGGTGCAGCAGGGGAGTGGCGGCCACGAGTTGCTGGTGCTCTGCCTCGGTCAGCTCGTGCATCGCCAGCGCGAGCCAGGTGGTGCGGCGGCGCTTCACGTCTTCGATGAGGGCCTGCCCTGCCGCGGTGATCTGCACCGACACCCGGCGGCCATCAGCGTCGTCGGCCTCGCGGGTCACGAAGCCCTGCTCTTCGAGACAGTTCACCGTGCGATTCATTGAGGGGGCCGAGACGCGTTCGTGCGCAGCGAGCTCGCCGAGTGACATGGGGCCCACATGGTGCAGAGCGCCCAACACCAGCTGCTGCGGGTCGCTCAGCGGGCTGTCGCCGCGCTCGGCGCGCAGGCGACGCGCCAGGCGAAACACCGCCAGGCGCAGTTCGGCGGCCTCGGCGAGCTGGTCGAGGTGCTCAGGCGGTGCGTCTGTGCCGAGGGCGGGGTCAGCGTGCGGGGTCGCATCGGTGTGCAACGAATCAGGGGTCACCATAAATACTTAGCATAGTTAATTAGTCTTGCTAAGCAATCATGGGTGGGTGACTGCTGTGAGCGCACGGCGATGCACGGTGCTGTCTTCCCAAACACCCCCCAAACTCACCGGTGCGCAATAAGCTGGGTCCGATACCGGCCCGCGTTTCACCCGCACCCTTGAAATGCCAAGAAATGAAGGAACAGATCAATCATGTGCACACGCGTGTTGTGGCCTGACGCCAATGGGGCAGTCATCGTAGGCCGCACGATGGACTTTCATATGGATCTGCTCACCAACCTCTGGAAGATGCCCCGCGGTATCGAACGGCAGGACGGCGTCAACGGGCACCTGACCTGGAAAGCCACCTACGGCAGTGTGGTGGCCACCGCATTTGATCTCATCGCAACCGACGGCATGAATGAGGCAGGGTTTGCGGGTCACATTCTGTGGCTGGCAGAGTCTGATTACGGCACCCCGGCTGAGACTGCTGTGCAGCTCAGCCAAGCGGTGTGGTTGCAGTACTACCTCGATAACTTCGCGACCGTGAACGAGGCCGTTGCCTGGACGGAGCGCACGGGCGTGCAGATTGCGCAGCTGTTTGACCCGACCGGTCACCTGGTGCCGACGCTGCACCTCGCGATTAACGACGCCACGGGTGACTCGGCCATTATCGAGTACACCGACGGGAAGCCGAAGGTTTACCACAGCCGCGACTACAAGGTCATGACGAACTCGCCGACCTACGACAAGCAGCTCGAACTCGTGAAAGAGATCGACGGTCTGGGTGGCGACAAGCCGCTTCCCGGATCCACGCTTGCCAGCGACCGGTTTGCGCGTGCCTCGTACTACGTCGAGCACCAGGTGCAGCCCACGACGCAGCTGCAGGCGATGGCCGCGATGTTCAGCATCATCCGGAATGCGGCACAGCCCTTCCGTACCCCCGAACCTGGCAAGCCGGATGCGTCGCAAACGATCTGGCAGGTTGTTGCTGATCTGACCAACAAGCGTTACGCCTTCGAATCGACGACCCGGCCAAACATCGTGTGGGTTGATTTTGCAGAGCTCGATTTCAGCGAGGGATCGAAGACGCTGAAGCTTGATCTCGTGGGCAAGCTGGCGCTTGAGGGTGGTCTAGCTGGCGATGTCAGCCGCCGCTTCGATGACCCGGGTGAGGCTGGGCTCAGCCTGGTGAACACCGGCCGCGAGGCGCTGGAGTTCATTGCCAAGAAGCAGGAAGACTTCAAGCAGATCAGCAAGCTGGTGCGGGCTTTCGGCTTGGGTGCGCAGGCCTGACTTCCATCACTTGCTACCTCTCAGTGAGTGGATCCCCGCTGCTAGTCTCGGACCATGATCAAGTTTTCGCGGCGCGCTGGCGCTCGAACAGCGGCGGCAGTGGCCACAGCGGGCGCCGCCCCCGGCAATACGGCGCAGGAGACCGGCGCACCCACCGAGCACCCTGACGTGCAGCACGCCGACCTGGAACAGATGGACGCGGAAACTCGCGCCATGTACCGTGATGCGCGCGCCGCGCAGGCCGAAGCTGCGCAGGCGGCTACTGAGCAGCACAACCTGCGCGAGTTCTTGATTCGCAGCCCGTTCCGCGTGGGGTTTGTGATCACCCTCGGTGCGTTGGCCGCCATTCTGTTCGGCGACATCATCGGCCAGCTCAGCACCATCCTGATGTATGTGGTCGGTGCCCTGTTTATTGCGCTCGCACTCGACCCGGTGGTGCGCTGGCTCGAACGCCGCAACGTGAAGCGCCCGCTCGGCATCGGCATTGTGTTCGCGGCGTTCATTTTGGTGCTCGGCGGCATTCTCGCACTCATCATCCCGATGATCGCGACCCAGATCGCGCAACTCGTGCGCACCGCGCCGAGCTACTTCACCGATGTGCTCAACCAACCCTGGTACCAGTGGCTCGACGAGCGATTTGGCAGTGTGGTCGATTTCAACGCGCTTCTGAAAATGGGTCAGGACTTCGTCGCGAGCCCCAGTAACTGGGCTCAGGTCGCCGGCGGCGTCTTGAACGCCGGGGTGGGCATTGCGAACGCACTCACCGCCACGCTGATTGTGCTGATCCTCAGCCTGTATTTTCTGTCGTCTTTGCGGGTGATGAAGCGCGCCTTCTACTCGATCGTGGCGCGCTCAACGCGTGCGCAAGTGATCGACATCACCGAGCAGATCACCAAGTCAGTCGGTGGCTACGTCAACGGCATCGTGATCCTCGCGTTCATGAACGCGGTGCTGGGGTTGATCATGATGACGATCATGCAGGTGCCATTCGCAAGCCTGGTAGCTGTGGGCGTGTTCTTCCTGGCACTGATCCCGCTGTTTGGATCGGTGCTTGCCACCGTGCTGGTGTCGCTCGTCGCACTGTTCGAATCGCCGACCGCGGCGATCGTGATGGCGGTGTACTACCTCATCTACATGCAGATCGAGTCGTATGTGTTGACACCTCGCGTGATGAACCGCGTGGTGTCTGTGCCGGGCGCACTCGTGGTGATCGGTGCGCTGGCGGGCGGCACACTGTTGGGGCTGCTCGGCGCGCTGATCTCGATTCCGGTCACCGCGATGGTGCTCATGGTCATCAAACAGGTGTGGGTACCCCGGCAAGAAATGAACTAGTGATGGGCGGGCTGCGCCGATGCGGGCTGCGCCCAAGTGGGCGGTGAGCCAGCTACAGCTGCAGCGCGGTCATGAGCACCCCGCCTGAAGCCCCCACCAACACTACGACCCACGGCGGTGTGCGCCACGACACCAGCAGCGCGAAGCACACCAGCGCCAACGTGAACGATGCTGGGCTGACGATCGCGGTGAGAAACACCGGGTCGTACAGCGCCGCAGCGAGGATGCCGACCACCGCGGCGTTCGTGCCGCGCAGCACCGACTGTGCGCCGGGGTGTGTGCGGAAGGTCTGCCAAAACGGCAGTACCCCGATGAGCAGCAGCATGCCGGGCAGAAACACCGCCACCAGCGCAATCGCCGCGGTGGCGAGGCTCGCAGGGCCGGGTGCGGCGAGCGCACCGAGGTAGGCCGCGAAGGTGAACAGCGGACCCGGTACGGCCTGCGCCGCACCGTACCCGGCCAGAAACTCGTCTGCAGTGACCCAGCCCTCGGGTGCGGTACCGGTGACCGTCTCTGCTTCGAGCAGCGGCAGCACCACGTGCCCGCCGCCGAAGACGAGCGCACCGGCGCGGTAGAACGAGTCTGCGAGTTGCAACGGGGTGGGGGAGCCGGTGGTGGGGGTGGCGGCGCTGGTGCTTGCCGCGGCAGCCACCGGCAAGGCCACGAGCAGCAC
>CAZTBS010000034.1:6600-18848 GCA_964612125.1 uncultured Leucobacter sp.
AGCAGCACCAGCCCCGCCGCGACCACCGCGATTGCGGCCCGCCGCGCATCTGGCGCCAGCGTGCGCGCCATGCCCCACACCGCCTGCGCCACAATCGCCACCGCCACGATCTTCAGACCCGCGACAACGCCGGCGCCGATCCACCCCTCGAAGAGTGCCGCACCCCACGCGAGCGCCACCAGCAGCACCGCCGACGGCAGCGTGAACGCCAGCCAGGCGGCCAGGCCGCCCAGCGGGCCCGCGCGGAACAAGCCCAGCGCAAACCCCACCTGGCTCGACGCCGGGCCCGGCAAAAATTGCCCCAGCGCCACCAGGTCGGCGTACTCGGTCTCGCGCACCCAGCGGCGGCGGGTCACGAGCTCGTCGCGGAAGTACCCCAGGTGTGCGATCGGGCCGCCGAACGAGGTCAGGCCGAGCTTTAAGAATGCGCGAAACACCTCACCGGCCGTGCCTGGGTGCCGGGGCGTGTCGGTGGGGGTGCTGGGTGTCGGTTGCGGCGGGGTCACGGGCAGCACGCTAGCAGGCGCGGGTAACGGGTGCGCGGCGCCGCATCGCCATGTCGCGACCGTCCGCCACCCGCAGCAGACCCTAGGCTCGAAGCGACGCACAGAAAGGCAACCCGAGATGAGCAGTTTCACGCCCGCGCCGCACCCCGCACACGCGCCCGCCACCGCAGCTGATGCAGTCGTGCCCGAGTTGGTGATCCACAACGCCCGCATCTGGAGCGACGGCACCATGCTGCCGCACACTGCGCTCGCTGCCGCGGGTGGGCGCATCGTGGCGCTGGGTGGTGAGGAGCTGGCGGATCAGCCCGCACGCCGAGTGATCGACGCGCGCGGCGGGCTCGTCACCCCGAGTTTCGTCGACGCGCACGTGCACACCGCCATCGGTGGTATCGAATCGCTGCGCTGCGACCTCACCGCGTGCGATAGCGCCGACGAGGTCTACGCCGAAATCGCCCGCTACGCGACCGCGCACCCCGAGCTGCCCTGGATCGTCGGCGGAGGGTGGCACATGCCGCACTTCCCCGGCGGCACCCCACGGCGCGAAGACCTCGACCGCCTCGTGCCCGACCGCCCGGTGTTCTTGATCAACGCCGACCACCACGGGGCGTGGGCCAACACCCGCGCGCTCGAGCTCGCTGGCATCACCGCCGACACCCCCGACCCCGCCGACGGGCGCATCGAGCGTGACACCGCGGGCGCTCCCACGGGCACGCTGCACGAGGGTGCCGCTGAATTGGTCGGTGCGGTGATTCCCGCCACCGCCGACGACGAGGTGCGCGCTGGCATTCTGGCCGGCGAGCAGGTGTTGTTCCGGCACGGCATCACCGGGTGGCAGGAAGCCATCCTGGGTAGTTACGCCGGCTACACCGATTTCACCCCCGCCTACCGCGCGCTCATTGACGCCGGGCAGCTGCGCGGCCGCGTCAGCGGAGCGCTGTGGGTGTCGCGCGATTTCGACGGGCTGTCGATTGCCGACTTTGTGGCCGACCTCGAGCGGCGCCGCGCGCACTATGAGCGCGACGGGCTGAAACTCGATACGGCCAAGATCATGGTCGACGGTGTGCCCGAAAACGAAACCGCGGCAATGGAAGAGCCCTACGCCCCCGAGTGCTCTTGCACCGGTGGATCAGGCCTCGCCTACTTCAGCCGGGAGCAGCTGCTCGAGCTCGTGCCGCTGCTCAACGCCCGCGGTTTCAACGCCCACTTTCACGCCATCGGCGACCGGGCCGTGCGCTACGCTCTCGACGCCGTCGCCGCGGTGCCCGAGGTGGATCGCGCCCGCGTACGCAACCACATCGCACACCTGCAGGTGATGAACCCCGCCGATGCGCCGCGGTTCCGTGAGCTGGGCGTCACCGCCAACCTGCAGGCACTGTGGGCCTGCCTGGATGACCAAATGCAGGAGCTGACCCTGCCGCTGCTCGGCAGTGAGCGCGCGGGCTGGCAGTACCTGTTCGGTTCGCTCGAGCGTGCGGGGGCAGCGCTGGCGTGCGGCTCGGACTGGCCCGTGTCGACTCCTGACCCGTGGCAGGCGATCCACGTCGCCGTCAACCGGCGCGAACCCGGCGACACGACGTTCGCGCCGCTGCTGCCCGAGCAGGCGCTGTCGCTCGAGACCATTCTCACCGCCTACACGCGTGGATCGCACGAGCTGCTGGGCATGCCCGGCGGCACGATCGCGGTGGGCGCGGTGTGCGACCTCGCCGTCGCCGATCGCGACCCCTTCGCGGGTGAGCCTGCCGAGATCTTCCGCACCCAGAACCGCGTCACCGTGCTCGGCGGGGAAGTGGTGTTTGAAGCGGCGTAGTTTCACGGACACGGTGGCTTGGTCGCTCCGCTCCGCCCAGCCCTACTCCGCGCCGCTCCGCCCCGAGCCGCCCCGTGCCGCCTCGAACCCCTTTGTTCGCGCGGAACCCTCTTGTTGCAGCGGGACAAGGGGCGTCGGCGCGAACAAAGGGGTTTGACGCGCAGGTGGACGCGCCGATCCCACCCCTACACGATCGGGATCGGCTGCGTCGTGGGGTTCGGGTTCGCCCGGCCGCCCGGGCCCGCGCGGCGCGCCCGCAGCATGCCGGCGACCCCACCCGCAACGAGCACCAGCACGGCCGCCCAAATCGCGACATACGTGAACCACTCGCCGGGCGCGATCCGCTCGCCGAGCAGCAGCGACGCCACCAGCAACAGCGCCGGCTCCACGTAGCTCAGCAGACCAAACACGCTCATCGACAGCAGCCGTGACGCCAGCAAGTACAGCAGCAGTGCGCCCGCGGCAAAGAGCGAGATGCTCGGCGCCGCCCACCACAGGGAGGGGTTCTGCTCGAGCAGCGATCCACTCGCAAACTGCGCCACCGCAACCGCCGCGGCAAGCGGCAGCAGCACTGCCATCTCCCACCACATGCCGCCGAGGTGCCCGGTGCCCATCGCGCGCCGCAGCACGAAGTACAGCGGGTAGCCGAGTGCGACCACCAGGGTCTCCCAGCTCACCCCGCCCACGCGCACGATCTCGTACACCACCCCCACCGCCGCCACTCCCGCGGCGAGCCACTGCCACCACACCATGCGGTCGCCGTACACGAAGCGCCCCACCACCACCAGCACTAGCGGCAGCAAAAAGTACCCGAGCGCCACCTGCAGGGCACGGCCGTTCAGCGGCGCCCAGCTGAAGATCCACAGTTGCACCGCGAGCAGCAGGCCGGTCGCGATGATGCCGAGCAGTAGCCAGGGGGTACGGTGGATCCGCCTGCCAATCTCGACCACCAGTGTCCACCGGCGTAGCACCAGCAACACCACCACCAGGAATGGCAGCGTCACGAGTGTGCGCACCGCCCACACTGCTTCGCCCGACATGGGGGCGAGCAGCGGGGTGAGGAAGTAGATGACGCCGAAGGAGGCTGAGGAGCCAAGCGACACCCACACGCCGCGGCTGGCGGGGGAGGTGGGGGACATGGGGTTCCTTAGGTTCAGGCGTTGATGGTGAGTGCGCGGGTGCGGTTCTTTGCTGGCGGGTCGACTGGCTGATGATCGGTCGTGGTGTGGGCTTGGGCGCAGAAATGCCCCCGACCGAGTAAGCCGGGGGCAGAGTCTGCAAGGTGCGCGGCGGGCTACAGGTCGATCGCGCCGATCACCTCACCGTATGCGGTTTCGCCCACGGGCACGAAACCGATGCGCAGGAAGAAGTTTTCGGGCCCCTCTTCGCCGCGCTCCCACAGCACGGTGAGGCGATCCACCCCGCGTCGGCGTGCCTCTTCGATCAGGGCCTCAACCGCGAAGCGGCCCACACCCTTGCGCTGGGCGTCTGCGTCGACATTGATGCGCCACAGCGCCGCCTTGAACTCGTCTTGGTGGGCGTCGGGGTCGAAGTTGCCGTGGATAAAGCCGACGACCTTGTCGCCATCAAGCACCACACGCTGCCAGGCGGTGTGCATCGGCGTCACTGCGGCGGCAACCGCGTAGGAGGTGGGGCTCACGAACTGCTCTTGGCCGGGCTTCAACCCCAGCTTGTTCACGTCGACGATCGTGGATGCGGAAAGTTCTTCGAGTCGTAATGGGCTCATGCTTTCAGGCTAGCGTGCATCTGCCCGCGCGCAAACGCTTAGACCGCGCCCGCCCTCTCGCGCGGAACCGCTTAGCCCGTGCCCGGCCTCTCGCCCGCAACTGGGCAGTAGGTGTCTCTTTGACGCCTAGAAGCGACATCTACTGCCCAGTTGCGGTGGTGAAGGGTTGTGGCGGGTAAGAGTTGTGCTGGGTGAGGGTTGTGGCGGGTAAGGGTTGAAGTGGGTGCAGGGCTGCGGCGAGTGAAGGGTGCCGCCAGAGGGTAACGGGTTGCGCGAGCTCAGCGTCTAAGCCCCGGCGTCTAAACCCCCAGCGTCTCAGACGCAAGCAACTCGCGCACCCGCGGAATCACCTCGCGCCCGTACAGCTCGATGCTCGACATCAGCTGCTCGTGCGGCATGGTGCCATTCGCGTACTTCAGGTCGAAGCGATCGGCGCCCAGTGTGCGCACGGTCGCGGCGATCTTCTGCGCGACCGTTTCGGGCGAGCCGACGTAGAGCGATCCACTGTCTGCCTCGTGCTCGAACTCGGCGCGCGCTGCCGGCGGCCATCCGCGCTCACGCCCGAGCCGGTTGCGGAATGCCTCGTAGTGCTTCCACAGCTGCTCGCGCGCCTCGGCGTCGGTCGCGGCCACGTGCCCGGGCGAGTGCACGCCGACGGGCATCTGCTCGCGCCCGAGCTCTGCCTGCGCATTGCGGTACAGCTCGACGAAGGGCAAGAACCGCGCGGGCTCGCCGCCGATGATCGCGAGCATCATGGGGATGCCGACCTGCACGGTGCGCAGCACCGAGTGGGGGCTGCCGCCGACGCCGATCCACGCGCGCACGCCGTTCTCTTGCTCGGTCTTCGGGAAGACTTCTTGCTCGGTTAGCGACGCACGATGCGCCCCCGACCAGGTCACCGGCTGCTCTGCGCGCAGCTTCGCGAAGAGGTCGAGCTTCTCGCTGAAGAGCCCCTCGTAGTCGTGCAGGTTGTAGCCAAACAGGGGGAATGACTCGGTGAACGAGCCGCGCCCGAGCACCACTTCGGAGCGCCCGTTGCTCAGCGCATCGAGTGTCGCGAAGCGTTCGTAGACGCGCACGGGATCGTCGCTCGACAGCACGGTGACGCCGGTGCCGAGCTGGATGCGCTCGGTGCGCGCGGCGATCGCGGCAAGAATCACCTCGGGGGAGCTGATCGCGAAGTCGTCGCGGTGATGTTCACCGAGGGTGATGGCGTCGATGCCGAGCTGGTCGGCAAACACCGCCTGCTCCACCACATCGCGAATCACCTGCGCGTGGTGCACGGGGGCGCCGTCGCTGTCGACGGTGACGTCGCCGAAGGTGTCGAGGCCGAGAATGAGTTTGGCGGGATCCGCCGCGGGAGAAGTATTCATATTCATATAATCTTCAACTTATCTCATTCGGGTTCTATTCCCAAGAATTTCGCAGTGGATCGCGACGCGCCCGGGCACCTTGAGTCACGGCAGCGCAGACTTGCGCCGCCCACCGCAGCGGGGATACCCTCAGGCGTATATATTTGCGTTCTCTCTGAGGCCGCAGTGGTTGTGACGTGTGGGAGTCTTGCGGCTTCGACACGGGTCTGGAGAACACAGCGTGAGCGCTGAACACGAGAGCGGTCTCACGGGCCAGCATGCGCGTCACGCCGCCCGGCGAAAACGCATGATCCGCAACCGGGTCACGCGCCCGCTCGCGATTCTTGCCGCGACGACCCTCGTGCTGGTAAGCGCCGTCACGCTCGGTCCCCGCTTCACCATCGCCGATACCTTCACGATCCCCGAGGGTGCAGTCTCGGCCGGTCACTCGCACGGTCTGTACGTCAACCTGCTCGAACTCGGTGACGACGTGCTGAAGACCGGCTTTGCCCGCAGCTCGGATGTCGGTGCCTGGGGTCAGGGCAGAAATTCGGGGCAGCTCGATCTCACCGCCCTCGGCTTGAGCGTCAGCGACATTCTTGGCCTCGACGGGGTGACCCTGCCGCTGGTCACCCAGCCAGGCGGCGATCCCGGCCTGCTCACCCTGGGGGGCCTGGGTGCACTCGGCGCAGCCTCAGAATCCACCAGCACCATCTATTCCAGCTCGTGGAGTGGCGTACTCACCGAAGACGGCGACGTCAACCTCGACCCCAACAGCTACCAAGATTTCGAGAGCGCCTCGCTCAACCTCACCGCGCTGCTCAGCCAGCTTCTCGGCCCCGCAATCGCCGAAACTGTGCTCGATCAGGGCGCCATCGAAATCGGCGCGGTTGGCTCGCGCATCACCGCCGACAACGGCACGGTGACCCCCGAATACATGGTCGCGGATCTGCAAGCGCAACTGCACAGCCCGCTGGTGAGCACCCTCGTCACGACGCTGCCGCCGGCGCTCAACAATTTGATTGAGCCAATTGCCGCCACCACCGCACCCGGGGGCACGCTCGCTTCCGCGGTGAACGCTCTCAGCGCCGTCATTAACGCGGTGGATCTGCGGATCGCTGGCACCGGCTTGCGCTTACTCTCCGACCCTGCGCTCTCGACCGTTGAGGTCGGCTACGTGCTCGAACCGGCCACAGCCGACAGCCCGCAGGTGCTCGGTTCGCTGGAGTTGTTCACTGACGAAGTGATGAACCAGTTGCTGCAGACTCCGCTCGGTAACGATGACGGTTCGGTGTTCGTCGACCTCCAGAGTGGCACGATCCAGATTGATCTTGCTGAGCTCGTCGTGCAGGCGCAGAACGATCCTTCGATCCAGAATCTCAGCCAGCTGCCACCCAACACCGAGGTGCTCACCGACGACGTCGTGCTGGCGATCACCAACGGCGTGACTCAGGCACTCACCGGTGACGGGCCCAACTCGCTCACCACGAAGCTGAACACCATTTTGGGTGAGGAGATCTGGAATCTCGGCATCAACGTCGGCCTCGACACCCAGGTGCAGATGTGTGCGCTGATCGGCGGATGTGTTGATCTCGCAGCCACCGAAATTTTCATCAGTGGATCCCTCGCCGAATTCACCGGCCAGGGCGGTGCCAGCCTCGACGCTGACAACATCAAGCTCGACGCCGATGTGATCGGGATCCCGGTGGGCGATTTGCTCGAACTCATCGTCACCCCGCTGCTCAACGTTGTCACCACCCAGGTGAGTGGCCCGCTGCTGACGGTCGTCACCGACCAGGTGCTTGCTCCGGCGGGCATCGCGACGCTGATCCAAGATGTCGTCGCAGAGCCGGTGCTCGGCCCCCTGTTGCAGGCACTCGATCCTGTGCTGCGCGAGCTCGTTGCACTGACCATCAACCAACAGCCCGAGGTTGGCGACCTCGGGGTTGGCAGTCAAACCGTGCGTGCACTCGACATTCAGGTGCTGCCGCGCGCCCAGACGGTACTCGACATTCAGCTCGCATCATCAACCGCCGTCAGTGACGCGATTGTGCTGGTCACCGTGACCCCCGAACAGGTGGCCGACGGTGAGACCATGACAATCTCCGCCGAAAACCTGCTGCCCGGCGAGACCGCCTTGATTACGCTGCCCGACGGCTCAACGCAAGAGATCGTCGCTGACGCAAATGGGGCCATCACCACCACCTGGGTGGTGCCGGCCGGGTTTACCCCCGGTCAGTACACGGTCTACGTGACGGGCGAGACGAGCGCGCGCACGGGTTCAGACACCGTGCAGATTGTCAACGTCACCCTGGACGCTACCCCCGACACCCCGCGGCGCGGCGAGACCGTGACCCTCACCGGCGGCGGCTTCGGCCCCGGTGAGACGGTCACACTGACCCTGCCTGACGGTTCAACGACACCGGTGGTGGCCGACGAAAATGGCGACTTCACCGCCACCTGGGTGGTGCCCGCCGACGCAGTCGAGGGCTCGACCGCCGAGTTTACGGCGACCGGCGCCACCACCGGCCGCGTCGCCACCACCGCGGTCACGATCGAGGCATGGGACACCGTGCTTACCGCCACCCCTTCGCCAGTGGATCAGGGCGGCACGGTCACCCTCGAAGGCTCCGGCTTCTTGGCGGGCGAGACGGTGAGCGTCACCACTCCCACCGGTGTGCGCACGGTGACTGCCGACGAGAACGGTGCGTTCTCGCTGACCTGGAATGTACCCGTCTCGCAGCCCGTCGGCTCGGTTACCTTCACCGCCACCGGCGCTGTCAGCGCTACCCCGGCAAGCGATAGCGTGCAGGTGCGTGAGCCCGCTCCGGTCTACGACCCGCAGCTGATTGCGGCGCCCAACACGATTGAGCCCGGTGGCGACACCGTGCTAGTCGGCACTGGTTGGGCACCCGGTGAAACCGTCACGATCACCCTGCCCGGCGGTTCGCAAGTGACGATCGAAGCCGGCAACGACGGCACATTCACCTACAACTTCACCGAACCCGGCACCGCACAAGACGGCGATGTGCTGACGTTCACTGCCATCGGTGATGTGACCGATCAGCTGCGCACGGCGCTGGTGTCGGTGCAAGAGAACATCCCAGCCGACCTCAACACGAACGCTTCCGCCTCCGCTGCAGCATCGGCTGACGCCGACGGCAACAATAACGTCGCCGCGCAGGCTGCCGCAGTGACAGCGGCGATGGCAGATGCCGAAACGCAAGCGAGTGCTGCGGCAAACGGTGACGCGAGCGCTGCCGCTGAGGCGGCGGCCCGGGTTGACGTCGAAGCCGACGCCTCGACGGCTGCTTCGGCAGAGGTGGGATCCACTGCGAACGCCGCCGCCATGACCGCCGCCCAGTCGAGCGCGCTCTCGACGGCCGATGCCAACGCTGATGCCACGGCAAGTGGATCATCGCTCGCCGACTACGATTCCGCGTCTGCGGCAGAGGCGGCAGCCTCAACCGCGGCGATGGGTGACACGTCAGGCACAGATGCTTCGGCGACGGCGTCGGCCGATGCGACGGTCGATGTTAACGCCAACGCGAACGCTGCTGCGTCAGCTTCGGCCTCAGCAGATGCCGATGGCAACGACGGTGCGGCTGTGCAGGGTGCAGCGATTGCCGCGGCGATGGCCAACGCCGATAACCAGGCCAGTGCTGCGGCGAACATCGATGCGACCGCTGCGGCTGAGGCCGCCGCTCGCCCCAACGTTGATGCCACAGCCTCCAGCACCGCTTCGGCTGATCTCTCCACCGATGCGAATGTTGCTGCGGTGGCCTCTGCTGCGGCGAATGCCGACAGCAGTACGACCTCGCTCGGTGCGACCGACACCTCGGCGACTGCGACCGCGACAGCGATGTCTTCTGCGCAGGCGGCATCGGAAGCTGCCGCGGAAGCGGATGCCTCGAGCGACGCCTCTGCTGATGCCTCAATCGATGCCGATGTCAACGCCTCGGCCTCGGCTTCGGCCTCTGCCGATGCCACAGCCGATGGCGATCCCGCGGCCGTTGCTGCGGCGCAGGCTGCCGCCCTTGCGGATGCCACCACGGCCGCTTCGGCCGAGGCTGACGTCACCGCCTCGGCTGCGGCGCAGGCTGCCGCGCGCGCGGACGTGGTTGCCGATGCGTCGAGCGTGGCGTCTGCGGATTCGACCACTGATGTGAACGCATCCGCGGTGGCTGCGGCAACGGCGTCTGCTGATAGCACCGTCGACTCGGCTCAGGATGCTGACGCCTCGACGGCTGCGAATGCGAATGCGTCAACAGCGTCTGAAGCTGCGGCGATGACTGACGCCTCGAGTGATGCGTCAGCGACGGCATCCGCGAATTCGAATGCTTCGGCTTCTGCCGCGGCGTCGGCGGACGCGACGGCTGATGCGGATCCGGCGGCGCAGGCTGCGGCTCTTGCTGCGGCGTATGCTGACGCGACGAGCGCGGCGTCGGCAGCGGCTGATGTGACCGCGTCCGCTGCGGCGCAGGCTGCGGCGCTGGCGGATGCGTCGACTTCTGCCTCGACGGATGTGTCGTCTGCTGCGAATGCGTCGGCGTCTGCTGCGGCGACAGCGTCGGCTGATTCGACAGCTGATTCGGCTCAGGATGCTGACGCGACGGCAGCGGCGAACGCGAACGCGTCAACTGCGGCAGAGTCCGCCGCCTGGGCGGATGCCACTGCGACTGCCTCCGCAGATGCGTCGGGTGATGTGAACGCATCGGCTTCGGCATCCGCGTCGGCTGATGCGACGGCGTCGGGTGATCCCGCGGCGCAGGCTGCTGCGGAAGCCGCCGCCTACGCTGATGCGACGTCTGAGGCGTCTGCTGCGGCTGACGTCACCGCCGCGGCTGCGGCGCAGGCCGCGGCCCTGGCAGATGCTTCCACGAGTGCGTCTGCTGACTCGACCACTGATGTGAACGCCTCCGCAGTTGCTGCGGCGACGGCGACGGCCGACAACACGGCGGATTCGGCGGCAACGGCAGATGCGTCCGTGGCTGCGAACGCGAACGCGTCGACGGCGTCTGAGGCTGCGGCGACCGCGGATGCTTCGGCGACCGCGTCTGCAACTGCCGCCGCAAACTCGAACGCATCGGCGTCTGCTGCCGCCTCGGCAGATGCGACTGCTGATGGCGACCCGGCGGCGGAGGCAGCGGCTGTGGCCGCGGCTTATGCTGACGCGACGAGCGCGGCGTCTGCGGCGGCGGATGTGACCGCCTCTGCTGCGGCGCAAGCTGCTGCCCTCGCCGATGCCTCGACTACGGCTTCCGCTGATGTGACAACGGATGCGAATGCTTCGGCCTCTGCGGCCGCCACCGCATCCGCAGACTCGACGGCTGATTCGGCTGCGATGGCCGATGCGTCTGCGACGGCCAACGGGAACGCCTCCACTGCGGCCGAGTCTGCGGCTTGGGCGGATGCGTCGGCCGATGCATCGGCGGATGCGTCGGGAGACCTGAACGCGTCGGCGTCGGCCTCTGCGTCGGCGGATGCGACCGCTGCGGGTGATCCAGCGGCGCAGGCCGCTGCTGAAGCAGCTGCATACGCGGATGCGACGAGCGCGGCATCTGCTGCGGCTGATGTGTCAGCCTCGGCTGCCGCTGAGGCTGCGGCGACGGTGTCGGCATCAAGTGTGGCGTCGGCTGATGCGACGGTAGATGTGAATGCCTCGGCGGTGGCTGCGGCGACGGCGTCTGCCGATGCGACGGCAGATTCGGCGGCAATGGCCTCGGCCTCGGTAGCAGCGAACGCGAATGCGTCGACCGCGTCTGAAGCTGCGGCGACCGCGGATGCGTCGGCGACGGCGTCTGCCAGCGCGTCTGCAGATACCAATGCTTCCGCTTCTGCTTCCGCCTCAGCGAACGCCGACAGTAACATCAACGCGGCCGCGCAGGCAGCTGCCGAGAGCGCGGCTTACGCAGATGTCTCTAGCAGCGCCACCGCCGAAGCCTCGGCTGATGCAGACGCCACTGCCGAAGCAGCTGCGCAGGCAGCTGCGCAGGTGGCAGCGACAGCGACCGCCTCGGCAGATGCGTCAGCAGACCTCCGGGCCGACGTAAACGCCGCGGCTCGTGCCGCGGCAACCGCAAGCGCTGATCACACCGCTGACTCCGGTCAAGACGCTGCAGCCACTGCGGCCGCAGATGCCGCGGCAACCGCGACCTCAGCTTCTGCAGCCCGCGCCTCTGCGTCGACCGCCGCAATCAGCGATGCCAGTGCTGATGCTTCAGCTGCGGCAGCAGCCACCGCCACCGCCAGCGCCTCATCGCAGGCAGCTTCAGAGGGCTCCGCACATGCGAGTGCGCAGAAGAAGCTCACCAAGACCGGCGGTGATCCGTGGCTGGGCATCGGAATCGCGGCACTGGTGCTGCTGCTCGCCGGGGCTGGCGTGCTGCTCTTCCGTGCACGCAGCAACGCACAGCACGCAGCTGCCGCTCGGCACGCCACATCGGAGAGTGTCGAGACACCCAGTGAGCCCCAAGCGGAGGACACCACCCGTGACTAAGCAGTCCGAGGCGGCGCAGGCACAACAGCCCGCGCCGCCTGCGCAGGCCGGGAATCGCCCCAAACCGTGGGTGCGGGCAGTCGTGTTTTTCGCGGCCTTGTTCACCGCCTGGCACCTGCTGGCATCGTTCTTGTGGATCGCCCCCTACAGCCAAAACGCGCGCGAGATCGTGCCGGGTACACTGCTCAGCTCCTACATGCTGCCCTTCTTCGGGCAGTCGTGGAGTGTGTTTGCCCCCGAACCGATCAACGGTGACTACCACTTCAACGTGCGTGCGCGCATCACCGATGAGAACGGCAAGATCACCGAGACCGGTTGGGTGAGCGCCACCGACGTG
>CAZTBS010000035.1:0-18409 GCA_964612125.1 uncultured Leucobacter sp.
GCTCCGCCCCTAGGACTCGAACCTAGACTTAACAGCTCCAAAGGCTGTCGTGCTGCCATTACACCAAGGCGGACCGTGCCCAAGGGCACCCGTCTAGTTTGCCAGATCAGCGAGGGTGCTCGCGCCATAATAGGAACATGAAGCACGAGGACGAGGTCGATCGCATTCTCCGAGATTGGTCAGCCGCACGTCCCGATCTCGATTTGGCACCCCTTGCCGTGTTCTCGCGCATGACCCGCATCACGAAGCATGTGGATCGCGCACGGGTCCACGCGTTCGAGCGTTCTGGGCTCACATCGTGGGAATTTGATGTGCTCGCTGTGCTGCGACGAAGCGGGACTCCGTTCCGTCAGAGCCCGAAAGTGCTCGTGCAGCAAACAATGGTGTCTAGCGGCACCATGACTAACCGCATTGACCGCATGGAGAAGCGTGGGCTGGTCCGCCGGCTCACCGACCCGAACGACGGCAGAGGCGTGCTGGTTGAGATGACGCAGCAAGGTCAAACGTTGGTAGACGCTGCCATGACCCGACTGAGCGATGCTGAGGAACAGCTGTTGGGTGGCGTGCCCCGCGCAGAGCGCGAGCGGCTCGCAACGCTGCTGCGAAAGCTCGCGCTCAGCGTGGATCGTTTCACCCCGGATGAGGGCTGACGCGATCCACGCTTCGCATCACGCAAAGGCAGACAGGCCGGTAATCTCTCGCCCAATAATGAGCGCCTGCACGGTCTCGGTTCCCTCGTAGGTGTGGAGCGCCTCGATATCTGCGAAGTGACGCGCCACACGATGCTCAAGCAAGATCCCGTTGCCGCCGAGCATGTCTCGTGCCTGGGCGGCCATTGCGCGCGCAGTGCGGGTTGCCGTGTACTTTCCGAGAGATGCACCTGGACCAGTCAGCTCGCCAGCCTCCTCAGCACGAGTCAACTGCATCAACAGGGTCTGCAGGCCGGTGAGCTGACTGAGCATCTCAGCGAGCCGAGTCTGCACCACCTGCGATGCCGCGAGTGGCCTTCCGAACTGCACACGTTGCTTGCTGTAGTGGACCGCGGATTCGTACACGGCGGTGGCGTGACCCAAGGCAGCCCAAGCGACCCCGAGTCGAGTGGCTTGCAGGACACGCGCGGTGTCAGCGAAACTCTGTGCGCCAGGCATACGCGCCTCGAGACCGACCCGCACTCCGTCGAGGGTGATGTGCGCCTGCCAGATCGCGCGGAGCGATACCTTGCCTTCGATGGTTGTCGCGTGATACCCGTGCGCATCTTGCGGCACGAGAAAGCCTTGCACTTTGCCATCATCGCCACGCGCCCAAACCACGGCAATCTGGCCCACGCTGCCGGAGCCAATCCATTTCTTGTGCCCGTCAAGCACGTAGTGATCACCGTCACGCCGCGCAGTTGTCTCGAGACTCACTGAGTCCGAGCCGTGGGTGGGTTCGGTCAGCGCAAAGGCACCGAGCTCCTCACCCCTGGCCAGACTCGCCAGCCAGCGCTGCTGTTGTTCGTCCGAACCGCACATGGCGATTGAACGCAGCGCCAAACCGCCCTGCACGCCCACGATCGTCGCAATTGAGCCGTCACCTCGGGCAAGCTCCATCGTGGTCAGGCTCGCCGCGAGCAAGCTCTGGGTGGGGAAACCTGGGACATTGATGCCATCGCGCAAGAGGTCAAGCTCGCCCAAACGCTTCGCCAGATGCAGCGGGTATTCGGCGCGATCCCAGATGCCATCGATCACCGGGCGGAGCTCATCCTGCACAAATCCGCGTGCCCGCGTCCAGTACGCGCGATCATCCTCAGAAATTCCGCGGAAGACGCCCGCCACATCGGGATCGAGCGGCTCCCACACATCGTACTCAGGCGCCTCTGTTCCCAGGAGCATGTGTACCCGTCCTTCAGCCATGAGTGTTCCTCTCAGATGTGACCTGCGTGCAGGAATTGCATGCACTGTCGCAGTATGCCTGACACTGGGTGTCACATCAAGTCCCTGCTGCCACAGATACCCCCGAATGATCCAAACAAATCATGTAATGAAGCAAACGACACCAAGTGTCACACCTCCCATGATGGTAGGTTTCACAGTATGCAACCGCAGTCGCAATCCCCGCTCGAAGCCACGCAACTGGGTGCCGCTGCCATTCGACATCTCGCCGCACATGGCTATTCGGCCACCACTGCCGGAGAGCTTGCCGACGCAATGGGCATCAGTCGCAGCACCTTCTTTCGGCGCTTCGGCAGCAAAGATGACGTGATATTTGTCGACCACGATCTCGCCCTGGCGCGGCTCTCCCAGGAGCTCGACAGCAGCGAAGCTCCCGTTCACCACACGATTGCCCGCGCCACTGTGGGCGTGCTCAATCTCCTGACCCAAGACCCTGCCGCAGCGCAACTCCGTTCAGAGCTGTTGCGCCGCACTGCCGCGCTCCGGGACCGCGAGCTCGTGATCACGCACCGGTATGAACGCGTCTTCGCGGACTACCTCGCACGGGTTGCAGCTCCCGGCGCGCCAGACTGGGCACCGCATGCCCTTGCCGCCGGAATTGTGGCCGTCCACAACGCCACCCTGCGACGTTGGCTGCGCGACCCAGATCCGCGGGTGGTACTGAGTCTTGATACCGAGCTGCGACAGCTCGTGCAGCGCTTCGCGCCCTGGTTCGGAGAAGTCACAGCCTCGCGCGCGCCGCTGGTGGTGGCGGCGTTCCCAGGTAACGCCACACCCGAGGAGATCCTCGCTGCGATTCAGACAGCGATCAAACCTGAGATCAGCTAGACAGCATCAGCGGTAGACCAGTGCTGGCCGATTCACGCGCACACGCACCGAGTCACCGACTCCCACGGTTCGTGTGTCGGTTACGCGCACACGAACCCGCGTTCTGTCAGCAAGTTCCACGCTCAGCATCGAGTGATCGCCCGCATATGCAGCCTTTCGCACTACTCCGGACGCACCTTCGTCACTGAGCTCGATCCACTCGGGACGCAACACCACGCGGACCGCATCATCTGGCGCGATCTCGCTTTCCATCACCACGGCCTCAATATCACCGAGTGCGCACTGCACACGCGACTGACTGAACTTGCCGGCGAGTTCCACCGTGGATCCAACGAAGCGCGCCACCCACGGGGTCGCTGGTCGCTCGTACACTTCTGCCGGCGTGCCCCACTGCAGAAGTCGACCCCCCATCATCACCGCAATGTGGTCCGACAGCGACAGGGCCTCTTCCTGATCGTGTGTCACCAGCAGTGCGGTAGCACCGTGGGTACGGAGTAACTCCGCGACTTCAGCGCGCAGTGCAGAACGCAGCATCGGGTCCAGCGCCGCAAACGGCTCATCAAGCAACACGATCGCAGGTTCAACCGCAAGCGCGCGCGCCAGCGACACGCGCTGCGCCTGCCCGCCTGAGAGCTGAGAGGGCGCGCGGTCAATCAGTTCACTGAGACCCACCATCTGCGCAAGCTCCTGGATGCGCGACGACCGGGTGGGCCCTTTGCGAAGGCCAAAGCCGATATTCTCTCCCACACTCAGATGTGTGAATAGTGCGGCCTCCTGCGGTACCCAACCAATGCCGCGCTTCTCTGGCGGCACTTCCCGCCCTGCGGCGGAGACGGTCTTCCCGCCGATTGCGATGCTACCGCTGTCTACGGGAATCAACCCAGCGATTGCGCGCAGCAACGTTGTCTTACCGCAACCGCTCGGCCCGAGTACTGCAACAATCTCACCCTGCGGAATCGCAAGATCGATGCCCTCCAGCACAGGCTGACGGCCAAGCTTCACCCGCACACCACTCAGGGTGACCCAGTTCACATAGCCTCCTTGGCAAGGTTCCGAACCCCTACGAGAAAGTAGGTGGGCACTGCGGCAAGGAGCACCAGTGCAACAGCATATGGGGCGGCACTGCCAAACTCGAGAATTCCGGTCCGACTCCACAGCTCAACAGCCAGGGTGGAGACTCCTGTGGGACGCAGCAGCAGAGTCGCCGGCAGTTCCTTCATGATCGCGATACCCACCAGCAGGGCACCGATGCCCAAAGCTGGCGCAGCAATGCGCAGTGTCACGCGCTTCCAGACCTGCCAAGCCGAGAGACCGAGGGTGCGGGAAACCTCGACCAAACTTTCCGGTACTGCGGCTAGCCCCCCGCGCGCGGCACCAATTGACTTCGACATAAACAAGACCGCGTAGGCGAACACCAGCATGCTGAGGGTCTGGTAGAGCGCAGGCATGACGCTGAGCGAGAAGAACACGAGCGACAGCCCCACCACAATGCCGGGAAGCGCGTGCCCGGTATACCCCACGGATTCAATCAAGCCGGCGAGGCGCCCCGGATAGCGTGCCGCGAGCAGCGCAATAGGAAGCGACAGTAGCAGCGCAACACCTCCGCCGGCTAGAGCGAGCAGAAGGGTCGTCGAGGTGGCTGCGAGGAGTCGACCCCCATCGATCGCACGAACCGTCTCAGCAGAGAACAACTGCTCAGCCATTCCCATCAGCGGCACGACCACCCCGGCTGCGGGTGAAGCGAGGAGGAGCACGAGCAGTGGCGCAATCGAGAGCGAACGGGAGCGGGCGAGAAGCGGTGACCGGTGGGCTCGCCCAGGCGCACGCCCACGAACTCGGCGTTCTGCTGCCACCACAAGCAACGCAATCACCACCAACACCAGAGCCAGCTGGGCAGCTTGCATACGGTCAAAGCTGGCACTATACGCCGCTTTGATGCCCCAGGTCAGGGTTTGAAAGCGCAGCATCGACACTGCTCCGAAATCAGAGATCGTGTACAGCGCCGCGAGCAGCGCGCCTGCGGTGGCAGCGGGCCGAATGGACGGCCAAATCGCTGCGCGGAAGGCACTGATCGGCCCGCGCCCGAGCGTCCGAGCCACAGCTTCGAGGTCCCCCGGTGCGTTACGAGCGGCCGCAGCAACGGGTAATACGACGTAGGGCACACAGACCGCCGACATCACGAGCCAAGTCGCCCAAAACCCACTGAAGCCTGGATACACCACCAACCAGCCGTAGGCTGCAAGGTAGGACGGCACCGCAAGCGGGAGCGCTGCGATCAGCAACCATGCACGCCCACCGGGTAGGCGTAATCGCCCCAAGCCTGTGCCCACGATGGTCCCGAGCACGAGGCAGGTGAGAGTAACAGCGGCGGTCAGCGTGAGAGTGTTGAGTACCAAGTGCCAGACTCGTTCACGCTGCAGCGTTTCCACGACACCCGTGATACCTGTTTCAGCTGCCCGCACCACCAAGTACAACAGCGGAATAGCGGCGGCAGCGGCGCACAGTGCAGCCAGCAGCACCAGCCAGCGCGGGGCACGCGTGTGCGACGCAGCGGACCCCGCTGCGTCACGCATCGCATTCGCCACCTTCACGACGACACTGCCGCCTAGATCAGACCAGACTCGGCAAGCAGCGCCTGAGTCTCCGAAAGCGTGCGTAGCTCAGAGAGATCGAGTTCTGGAGTCCTCAGGGTCTGCAGCTCAGGCAAGCCCTCAGGGGCAGCAACACCGCTGACCAGCGGATACTCGAACGTCTCATCAACAAAATACTGCTGCGCCTGCGGAGACAACAGGAACTCGAGGAATTCCAGAGCGTCTGCATCAGCAGCACCCGCAGCCAGGATGCCTGCTCCAGTTACGTTCCCGATAGATCCGGGATCACCAGCAACTGGAAATGCCAGCTTCGCACGCATGTTCTCCACGCCCTGCTCAGCAGCGACCCGGCCGAACCACTCTGGTGCAACGAGTGATTCCACTCGCTCTGGGACATCGTCAGCAGCAAGTTGAGTGCTGTCAAAGACAACGACCCGTGCCCTGCCGGTGAGTCCTACCCACGTGTCGTCTGCGGAAGTGAAACCCGCGGGGACTTGCTCGGTGATGTCAGCAGGAAGTTTCATGAAGAGACCTGCCGCAGAGAGCGCGCCCAAGGCGCCAGCATCTTGCGAGAGAAACACCTGCGCTGGAGTACGCTCCCCCGCTTCAAGGAGGAGTGCACCGAGTTCTGCGGTGTCACCGTAGCGAACTTCGACGGCGACACCACTCTCTGCTTCGAACATGTCGATGAGGGGCTGCACGAGTTCTTCGTTGCGCCCGGAATACAGGGTGAAGGTGCCGTCACTCCCAGGGGCACTCTGCACCGAATCCAGCTCACCTGCGGGATTCGCGCAGCCGGCAAGCACCAATGCGGTGAGGCCGATGATCGCCATCTGACGCACCCTGCGGTTCCCCTGCATACGTGAATTCCTGTTCGCTATGGTGCTGTGGATCTTTGATTTTCTCATACCCACGCGCGGTGCACCGCGCCCCCGCGTCAGCCGGCAAGCTCCGTCGCCTCAAACCAGCGCTCCTCAAGCGCGGATCTCTCAGACTCGAGGGCACCCAATTGTTCGGTGTAGCGTGCAAGTCCAGCGAAATCGCTGTGGTCGTGCGCTGCCATCTGTGCGTGCAGCGCAGCAATCTCTGTTTCGAGTTTGCCAAGTCGTCGTTCGATCGATTGCGCTGCTTTGGCTGCCGCCCGACGTTCTGCGCCACTCGGCTGCAGACCCCCCGTCGTCGTTGCCCCACCACCGGGCGTATTCACCGCGATCGCTGGGGGCGCAACGAGCTCTGCGACTGCAGCCGCACGAATCTTTACATACTCGTCAACGCCGCCAGGCAAATGCCTGAGGCGACCGTCGAGAAGTGCGTATTGCTGATCGGTAACCCGTTCTAAGAAGTAGCGGTCGTGGGAGACCACAATCAAAGTTCCCGGCCAAGAGTCCAGCAAATCCTCCATCGCGGCCAGCATGTCTGTGTCCAGATCATTGGTGGGTTCGTCGAGAATCAGCACGTTTGGCTGCGCGAGCAGAATCAGCAAGAGCTGCAACCGACGCTTTTGACCACCCGACAAGTCCTTCACTGGAGTGGAGAGTTGCGCGCTAGTGAACCCCATCCGCTCAAGTAGCTGACCTGGGGTGAGTTCCTGCGCCTTCGATCCAGTACCGACCGTGAAGCTGGTTCGCAGCCGCGAGATCACGACGCGCACAGGTTCATCGAGATGCTCTGCAAGTTCGTCAAGACGCTGTGTGAGCGTTGCAACCTGCACGGTCTTCCCACGCTTCACCGTACCCGTCGTGGGATCCACAGTTCCGGAAATCAAACCGAGCAACGTCGATTTGCCCGCACCGTTCACGCCGAGAAGGCCAGTTCGCTCACCGGGAGCCAGTCGCCACTCGATGTCGTGCAGGACCTCGCGATCACCGTACCGCACCGACACGTCAAGGAGGTTCACGACTTCTTTGCCCAGGCGAGACACCGCCATGGACTGCAGCGCGACGCGATCTCGAATTTCCGGCACATCCGCAATCAGTTCATTTGCGGCATCAATGCGAAACTTCGGCTTGGATGTGCGGGCGGGTGCCCCTCGCCGCAGCCACGCAAGCTCCTTGCGCGCGAGATTCTGTCGTTTCTGCTCGATAGTTGCGGCTTGCCGATCGCGCTCCACGCGCTGGAGGATGTAGGCAGCGTATCCGCCCTCAAACGGCTCCACCAGTCGATCATGCACTTCCCAAGTCGCAGTACACACCTCATCAAGAAACCATCGATCGTGCGTCACCACCAGGAGCGCTCCCTGGTGGACTGGCCACCGTCGTTTCAGGTGATCTGCAAGCCAGGCAATTGCCTCGACGTCGAGGTGGTTCGTGGGCTCATCCAGCGCGAGAATATCCCAGTCGCCGACCAATACACGCGCAAGGGCAACTCTCCGCCGCTGCCCACCCGACAGCGCACTGACGGGTGCAGTCCAAGCAAGGTCAGCGACGAGACCCGCGATGACCTCGCGGACACGCGGTTTGCCTGCCCATTCGTACTCTGGCGCATCGCCAACAATGGCATGCCCGACGGTTTCCCCCGCGTCAAAGCGGTCCTCTTGGTCGAGCACGCCGATCGTGGTGCCGCTACGCACAGTCACCTGCCCGGCATCTGGTTTACGGCGCCCTGCCAGCATCATCATCAGGCTGGACTTGCCATCGCCGTTACGACCGACGATGCCGATGCGATCCCCCTCAGCAACGCCGATTGTGACCGAATCGAACACAACTTTGGTGGGGACTTCGAGGTGCAGGGCTTCAGCCCCGAGCAGATGCGCCATAACCTCTCGAGCCTACCGCGTGATACTGACGGCCTTCGCGCTCACATCGTCGGGAATCCGGCACGGTCCGCCGCGGAGGCTCGAAATGAGGTGTGCGACCCACGGCAGCCTCAGGCTGCGCAGCAGCTGCCCCCACAGCACGATCCGCCAGCGTCGCTGTCTCCGAGGAGGTTGAGAATTTCACGCGCCTCCGCGTCTGCGAATGCGGCTGCGCTCGCGATCGGCGCTTCCACGGGTGCGGTGTCCAGATCTTCGGTGAGCGCGCTGCTGTCGTGTGCTTCGGTCATGATGCTCCTGTCTTGCGTGTGTCGCGTCGTCGCCCCGGGGGCGACGTTGAATGTCACTGGTCCTCAGGCCCCGCCCCGGTCCGCTGAAATTCGAGTACTCGTTCCAGCACGCTGGCGAAGGTCTCCGCTGATTGCGCTCCCGATACGGCGTACTTCTGTTCGATGAGAAAGTAGGGTACACCGTTCACACCCAGCATACGAGCGCGCGTGATATCTCGATCAACGGCTTCAGCATAATCGGCATCGTCACAGGCCTCACGAACCTCTTGCGCGTCAAGCCCGACCTCTTCGCCGAGTTGAGCGAGCGTCTCAGGGTCACCGACGGTGGCCCCTTCCGCAAAATAGGCACGGAACAGTCGCTCCTGCATTTCTAGCTGCAGGCCCTGCTCTTTCGCGAGATGCAGCACCCGGTGCGCACGACCGGTGTTCGCGTGACGCAGGCGGTCCCAATCAAAGGTCAGGCCCTCGAGGGATGCCATCTGCGCCATCTGGCTCAGCATCTCTTCGACTTGCTCGTGCGGCATTCCTTTGTACTTGGCGAGGAAGTCGGCCTCGCTGCCCGAGAAATTCTCGGGAGTTTCGGGAGCGAGTTCGTAACTGTGCCCCTCGACTTCGACGACCACATCGGGGTTCGATCGCTGAAACGTCTGCACCCCAGCTTCGAAGCGGTGCTTTCCGATGTAGCACCAGGGGCAGGCGATGTCGGACCAGATGTCCACGCGGATCGTTTCACTCACAGCAGGTGCAACGAGTCACCGGTGATCAATATTCCCGCGCCACGAGCCCACACGTCGAAATCGCTCATGCTGCGGCGAGGTGGATCAGTGCGCGTCGAGTCTTCGCGCACCCGCAACTGGGCCCGTCGCGGTGAGCGACCGCACGCCGGCTCGCGTCAACGTCGCCTGCAGCTCCGCGGCAGCGGCAGCGTCTGCGGTAAGAAACGCGATCGTCGGCCCGGAACCAGACACGATTCCAGCGAGCGCTCCGCGCGACTCTCCGAGCTCGAGAAGTTGGGTGAGTTCGGGGGCCAATCGCAGCGCTGCGGCCTGTAAGTCATTGTGCATCGCGTCCGCCAAGGTTTCCGCGTCCCCTGCGCGCACGGCTTGCAGCACAGCAGTGTCAACGCTGACTCGCTCAGGCACTGGCGAAAGGTCTGCAGCATGATCCGTACGATGCTGATCGAGAGTGCGATAGACAACAGGCGTGCTGAGACCCGTGTCGGACAGCGCTAGCACCCAGTGGAATGTTCCGCGGGCGAGCGCAGGGCTCAGTTCATCACCGCGACCAGTCCCCACGGCGGTTCCGCCCTCCAACGCGAAGGGCACGTCGGCGCCGAGTTGCGCAGCCAAGGGCAGCAAACCGTGACGCCCAACTCCGGTACCCCAGAGCTCGTCACAGGCCATCAGTGTCGCAGCGGCGTCCGCGGATCCACCCCCCATGCCACCAGCGATAGGCACTCGCTTGTGCACGGTGAGTTGCACCCCGCCGGCATATCCGGTGTGCTGCGCAAGAAGACGAGCTGCACGAATCGCCAGGTTCGAGTCGTCAATTTGCAGGCCCGAGGTGTCAATCGGCCCAACGAAGCGCACGGAGAATGAGTCGGCCGGCTCGGCGGTGACGTCTTCGTATAGGGACACGGCCTGGTAGAGGGACGCCACCTCGTGATAGCCGTCGTTCTGCAACGCGCCAACCCGGAAAAACACATTGATCTTGCCGGGCGCCCGCACCGTTACCGAACGCGTCTCTTGCATATCTCTACGCTACTAGACCGTTGGCGGGTCGCTTTCCACCGCTGCCGCCCGCGCCACGGCAACAAAATCCATGATGGTGAGTTGCTCAGCCCGCGCCGTCGGATCTATCCCGACGCTGGCGAGCACATGCGCGGTATCAGCGATCCCACCCAAGACCGGCTGCAGCGATTGTCGCAGCATCTTGCGGCGCTGCGCAAAGGCGGCGTTGATCAGGGCGAATGTGAGCTGCCGCTCTGCTTCGGTCCCCAACGGCACGGGGTACCGACGGTAGGCCACGAGCACAGAATCAACGTTGGGAACAGGCCAGAAGATGCGCCGACTCACTGTTCCCGCGATGGTCCATTCGCCATACCAGGCGGCCTTCACGCTCGGAACGCCATACTCACGCGACCCGGACCCAGCTGCGATCCGGTGCCCCACTTCTGCCTGCACCATCACGAGACCAGAGCGCAGGGACGGTAGGAGTTCGAGCAGGTGCATCAGGATCGGAACCGACACGTTGTACGGCAGGTTCGCCACGAGCACCTCAGGCATCGTGGGAAGCGCAGCCAACTCCCCCGCACCAAGTTCGAGCGCATCACACCGCACCACCCGAAAGCGCTCCGCAGCATCCGGTTGCATGACCCGAACGGTTTCGGGAAGCTCCGCCGCCAGACGGTGGTCGATCTCAACCGCGGTGACGTCCGCGCCCGTCTCCGTGATCCCCAACGTCAGCGATCCCAGACCTGGTCCGATCTCGATCACCCGGTCAGTGGCGGTGACGTCAGCCAGTCGCACGATCTTCCGCACGGTATTTGGATCAATGACGAAATTCTGGCCCAGCTTCTTGGTGGGAGTAACGCCCAGTCGTTCAGCGAGATCGCGCACTTCCGCAGGCCCGAGCAGCGACATGATCAGACCGCCTCCGCCGCGGGGTCCCATGACCCATAGACGCGCTCGGTGTTTGCCGCAAGCGTCGCGCACCATTCTTCGAGCGGTTGCCCCAGCACCTCCGCCATCCGACGCACCGTGTGCGGCAGCAAGTATGGAGCGTTCGGGCGACCGCGGAATGGCTCAGGCGTCAAAAACGGAGCATCCGTTTCCACCAGCACACGCGATGGATCACTGACTGCAAGCGCTTCCCGCAGCGCGGGCGCATTCTTGAAGGTCATCGTGCCCGCGAACGATACGTACCAGCCGTGCTCTGCACAGATGCGGGCAAGCTCAGCGTCCCCAGAGAAGCAGTGAAACACTGTCGCTTCGGGTGCGCCGACACGCAGCAGTGTTTCAACAACGGCCGCATGGGCGTCACGGTCGTGGATCTGCAGTGCGATGCCGTGCGTCCTCGCAATTTCGATGTGCGCCTCAAAAGATTCGAGCTGGGCTTCACGCCCGTCCTCGCCTGTTCGAAAGAAATCGAGGCCAGTCTCGCCAATCGCCCGCACGCGCGGCTCTGCCGCGAGCGCAGCAATCCCGCTGAGGTGCTCGATGAGCGTACCTTCGCGCGCCAGTTTTGGCGCCTCGTTTGGGTGAAGTGCGACAGCGGCGAGCACACGGTCATCGCTCGCGGCCAGCTGCGCGCTCCAGCGACTCGTCTCGAGGTCAGTACCCACCTGCACCACACCCCGGACCCCCACAGCGGCCGCGCGCTGCAGTGATTCGAGTGGATCAAGCTGATCCACCCCGTCTTCAAACTCAAGATGCGTGTGGTTGTCGTACAGCGCAACCGGCAGCGGCTCAGGCGCGGGCGGTCGCGTCAGGTCACGACCGGGCTCGGCACTGCGGGCACGAATGCCGCCCGAAGGTGCAGACACCGTCACGGCGCAGTGACCTCAGTCTCAACCCGCGGGAACAGTGCAGCAAGGGGCTGCTGCGGCGTGCCCGCGGGCAGCCGACCCCAGGTGCCTGCCGCACGAATCGGCTGCTCACGCAGTGCCCCAATCGCTTCCTCTGCGCCGAGCGCAGTCCACAGCCTGCTGGTGGCCTCCGGAATCACCGGATGCAGCAGTTCGGCGAGCACCCGCAAACCCTCAGTGACCGTTCCGAGCACCGTGCTCAAGCGTTCCCGCTGCGCAGGATCTTTCGCCAGCACCCACGGCTCCTGCTCGGTGATGTAGCCATTCAGCGCATCGACCAGCTGCCAGATCTCGGCGATCGCCTCATGAATCGCAAACGCCTCGATGCGCTCGTCGGCGCGCTCGGTCACCCGTGCGGCAAGGTCGCGGATCACAAGGTCCGCGTCTTGCAGTGCACCCGCCTCGGGCATCACACCGTCGAAGTACTTCTGATTCATCGCCAGAGCTCGACTGGCGAGATTACCGAAACCGTTGGCGAGCTCGGCCTGGTACCGAGCTGCGAGATCTTCCCAGCTGAACGAGCCGTCGTGCCCGAACGAGATCGCCCGCATGAAGTAATACCGAAAGGCGTCGCTGCCAAAAGTGTCGGTGATTTCATTCGGTGCAATACCAGTGAGCTTCGACTTTGACATCTTCTCACCACCGACAAGCAGCCAACCGTGCGCGAATACGTGGTCCGGCACCTCAATACCCGCAGCCATCAGCATGGCAGGCCAAATCACTGCGTGGAACCGCAGAATGTCTTTGCCGACAATCTGCACTCCCGGCCAGTGGCGCAGTTCTCCCTCACCATAACCGCGGGCGGTGATGTAGTTGAGGAGCGCATCAAACCAGACGTACGTCACGTGGGAGCTATCCCATGGGATCGGGATGCCCCAGTCAAATGAGGTACGAGAAATCGAGAGATCCTCGAGGCCCTGCTGCACGAACGCGATAACCTCGTTGCGCGCGCTCGCAGGCTGCACAAAATCAGGGCGTTGCGCATAGAGCTCAAGCAGGCGGTCCTGGAACGCACTCATCTTGAAGAAGTAATTCTTCTCCTGCAGGAGCTCGAGCGGCTTTGAGTGGATCGCGCACACCTTCTCCCCCGCGAAGGCGCCTTCTCCGTCAAGGATCTCGCTCTTGGGCTTGAACTCCTCACAGCCCACGCAGTACAGCGCTTCAAACTCACCGGCATACACGTGACCGGCATCGTATAGTTCCTGCAGGAATACCTTGACGCCATGCTCATGACGCGCATCTGTGGTGCGAATGAAATCGTCGTTAGAGATGTTGATCGTGTTGAGCAACGGCTTCCAGGCAGATTCCACCAAGCGATCTGCCCACTCCTGGGGAGCCATTCCATTTGCCGTCGCGGTACGCAGGATCTTCTGCCCGTGCTCGTCGGTTCCGGTCAAAAACCAGGTGTCATCACCCGCCTGCCGGTGCCAACGCGCGAGCACATCGGCGGCAACCTCGGTATAGGCGTGCCCGATGTGCGGAGCATCGTTCACATAGAAGATCGGTGTGGAGATGGAGAACGACGAGGACTTGGGCATGGCTTACATTCTAGGTTGATTCGCGGGGCCCGGCTCCGCCGTCCCTGCCACCTGCACCAGTGGATCAATACGGACCGGAAAATTCACTGAGTTAGCGATGAAGCAGTACTCGTGCGCTTCGGCGTGGGCCGCGAGTGCGCGATCCACCATGGCGATGTCAGTCACGGTCACCACCGGACGCAGAGTGACCTCGGTAAACGCACCACCCAGGCCTTCCTGTCGCATCCATCCGACTGCGTCATCGCAGTAGGCAGTCACCACCACCCCAGCACGCACAGCCATGTGTAAATACGACAGCATGTGACACTGCGCAAGCGCCGCCACAAGCAATTCCTCGGGGTTCCAGCGATCCGCATCGCCATGAAAGGTGCGATCCGCTGAACCCGCAATGGGCGACTTGCCAGCCGCGCGCAGTTCCAGTTGACGACCGTAGCTGCGATACCCGCTGGTGCCCGTGCCACGGTTCCCCTGCCACTCGATACTCACCTCGTATTGATGCCTGTCATGCATACGCTGAGTGTAGATGCCGCTGTGCTGTCGCAGGGTAACGCGAAACGTTTCTGCAATCAGCACGGGAGTAAACTCCTCAGCATGACCGCTGATACCCCCATCCCACAGGAACCCCGCGTCGTCACAGAGATCCCCGGCCCGCGCAGCCGGGAACTGCACGCCAGACGACAGGCTGTCGTGCCGCCGGGAGTGCACAGCGTTCTGCCCGTGTATATTGACCGTGCACACGGATCGATCCTGGTAGACGTTGACGGCAACCACATCGTTGACGTGTGCGGCGGGATCGGCGTGACGACGATCGGGCACACCGACCCAGCGGTCGTCGCAGCGGCGACGGCGCAACTCAATAAAGTCACGCACACGCTGTTCACAATGACTCCCTATGAACCCTACGTGCAAGTGGCCGAGCATCTGGCTGCGCATGTTCCCGGGACTGGCCCGTTCAAGACCCTGCTGATGAATTCGGGGGCTGAAGCGGTCGAGAATGGCGTGAAGATCGCCCGGAAGTACACCGGTCGACCGGGTGTTGCGGTGCTAGAACATGCCTACCATGGGCGAACCCTGCTGACCTCAAGCATGAATTTCAAGGGCGCACCGTACGCTGCTGGCTACGGTCCACGTGCAGGTGACATCTACAAGGCCCCCAACTCGTACCCGCTGCGGGACGGGCTCAGCGGGGCGGAGGCAGCTGCCCGCACCATCGCGTACCTCGAGAAGGTCGCTGGCACAGAGGACCTCGCATGTTTGGTGGTCGAGCCGATCCAGGGCGAAGGCGGCTTCCTGGTCCCGGCCGATGGGTACCTGCCAGCGTTGGCTGAGTGGTGTCGCAGTAACGGCATTGTATTCATCTCCGATGAGGTGCAAGCCGGCATCGCACGCACGGGCACGGTGTTTGCCATCGAGCAGTTCGGAGTCGAACCAGACATTGTCCTCACTGCCAAGGGCATCGCCGGGGGGCTGCCCCTCGCTGGCATCACCGGCCGTGCCGAAATCATGGACGCATCACAACCCGGTGGCCTGGGTGGCACCTTCGGCGGAAACCCAGTGTCTTGCGCTGCCGCGGTAGCGGTGTTCGAACAGATTGCCGCGCAAGATCTGCTCGCGCGTGCGCAACACATCGAGAGCGTTTTCGGCTCGGGCCTGCGCGATCTGGCTGCCAAACACCCGGCAATCGCGGAGGTGCGCGGACGGGGTGCCATGCTGGCGATCGAGGTCACCAAGCCTGGTACGCTCGAGCACGATCCCGATGCGGTGTCGCGTGTCATTCAGCGTGCTGCGCAACAGGGAGTGCTGCTCCTGAGCGCCGGCATCTACGCCAACGTCATTCGATTCTTGCCGTCACTGCAGTTCACTGACGAACTTATCGCTACGGTGCTGAGCGTCCTCGACGAGGCGTTCGCCGCGGAAACCGGAACTGTCTAGCGGGTGTGGGGTTCGGCCTGATTCACCGAGCTGGGCCCCACATGGTTACTTCTCGCGAAGCGGGATCTCGGCGGTGTCTGCAGCAGCGGCGGCACCCCCGGAGGTGACCTGGTTCAGGCTTGTCTGATCGCGCGTATCTCGGGCCTCCCCCACCGCATGCACGTCAATGACAATGACGGTGACGTTATCACGACCAGCATTGTCGAGTGCGTGCTGCAGCAGTTCCTCTGCAGCTTCCTGGGCGGTTTCAGCCGTGGCCAAGAAATGTTGAATCCCGACCTCAGTGAGCTCCTTGGTCAGTCCGTCCGAACATACCAACAGACGTTGCCCTGCAATGATTGCAAGCTGTGTGAAGTCCGGAGCTGGTTGCTCATTGAAGCCCACAGCGCGGGTGATCACATTTGCGTGCGGGTGCTGCTCGGCTTCTGCGGGGCTAATCGCGCCGGTGTCGATCAGATGCTGCACCACCGAATGATCCACCGTAATCTGCGTCAGCGCTCCTTTGAAGTACTGGTACACCCGGGAATCACCGATATTGAATACCGTCCAGGTGGGCTCGTCCGCGAGTGCACCGAGGCACACCCCAGTAACTGTGGTTCCAGCACCAAGGTCTGTTTCCCCGGCGTCGAGCTCAATATCTTCAACCGCGTCCACTAGAGCGCCGCTAATATCGATCGCGGTGACGGACGCTGTTCCCCCCAGTTCCGCGAGACGTCTCACTACTGCAGCCGAGGCGATTTCGCCCGCGGAGTGCCCGCCCATCCCGTCGGCGACCGCAAAAATGGGCGGTGCCATGACGAGGCTGTCTTGGTTGACTTCTCGTCGACGACCAACGTCGGTGATTCCGAACCAAGACAGCTCGATCTCTCGATCGTTGCCGGGGTGGAACCGAACTCTCCTCCTGTTGGCGTTCACGCCACGCACGCTCATCGAAGTACCCTGTGATCCACTCGTTCAGCCTACCGTGCCCATTCGTACCGACGCGCGGCGAGCAGGTGCTGGCGGAGCTGTCGTCACGAGCACCAACTTGCCGGTTGATTCATCACGAGAGATATCCAGACCGAGTTGTCTCCCCCAGTCGACAAAATCATCTGTAGTGGTGATTTCAGGGCGCGACTCAGCAAGCTGGCGCACGAGGGCGCCCTTCGCTGCCTTGTTGAAGTGATTCAGTGCACGCACCTCGCCGTCCGCACTACGCTGCGTGATGAGCATAGAGGTTCCGCATTCGGGCGGCAGCGGTGCAAGCGCCGCGTAGTCGTTCGAGCGCAGATCCAATACCCAGCCATACGCCGGCCAGTCGATCGCGGTGTGCGCTTGTTGCCACGTTGATTTGAGAGTGGCACCCGCACAGTCAAGTCGCGTGCCAGCTGAGAGCCGGTACGAGGGGATGCAATCCCCACCGCCAATCAAACCGAACAGTGCTGATTGCACGGACACGTGTGTCGATAGCCATGCATGCGCAGCTACATCGAGTTCATCTACGGCCAGCGCGTCATAAAGCACACCGGTATACCTCGCCAGAGCGGGCAGACAACCTGAAGTACTGAGCTCCAAGTTTGCTTGAATCTCACCGCGTGACCGCGCTCCGAGCTTCAGCCGCCGCGCCGCTTCTGCCTCGTCATGACAGAGCGTCACCAGGGCCTCGCGAACGACCGCACGAGCTGCACCGAGAACGCCGGCGTGCGCCAGCAGTTTCGGAATGAATTCAGTACCACCGCCGCGACGCTTGGTTTCTGACGGGGGAAGAAGTACGTGCATCACCGTTCCGTAAAAGACTGCGAGGCCGGTTGCGGCGTAACGCCGACAACCGACCTCGCTTCATACACTCCAGGAAGACTGGGGCATGCGAGCATTGAGCTCTTAGCGCTGGGCAGCCTCAACAATCGCTGCCTGGCTGGCGACGATGGTGATCATGTCATGATCCACCGACAAAAAGCCACCTTCGGCGTCGACAGTCACTTTCTCGCCGCCAGTGGTCGAGACCCGCACCTCACCGTGCGCGAGCATCGCCAGCAGCGGCTCGTGCCCGGCAAGGATACCGATTTCACCCTCGACGGTCTTAGCGATCACCTGAGAGGCAGTACCTGACCAGATCTCGCGATCTGCAGACACCACGCTGACGTTCAGCTCGGCCATGACTAGCCGTTCTCCTTCTGAATCTGAGCCCACTTCTCTTCGACGTCCGAGATTGCTCCAACGTTAAAGAAGGCCTGCTCAGCGACGTGGTCGAACTCACCCTTGGCGATCGCATCGAAGGACTCAATGGTGTCCTTCAGCGGCACCGTGGAGCCCTCAACGCCGGTGAACTTCTTCGCCATGTAAGTGTTCTGCGACAGGAACTGCTGGATACGACGTGCGCGTGCCACAGTGATCTTGTCTTCTTCGGACAGTTCGTCGACACCGAGGATGGCGATAATCTCCTGCAGTTCCTTGTTCTTCTGCAGGATCTGCTTCACGGTGGTCGCCACACGGTAGTGATCCTCACCCAAGTAACGGGGGTCGAGAATACGCGAGGTCGAGGTCAGCGGATCCACAGCCGGGTACAGACCCTTCGACGCGATCTCACGCGAGAGCTCGGTCGTGGCGTCAAGGTGGGCGAAGGTGGTCGCCGGTGCCGGGTCGGTGTAGTCGTCGGCGGGAACATAAATCGCTTGCAGGGAGGTGATGGAGTGACCACGCGTCGAGGTGATTCGCTCCTGGAGCACACCCATTTCGTCTGCCAAGTTGGGCTGGTAACCCACGGCCGAAGGCATACGACCCAGCAGCGTGGAGACCTCGGAACCTGCCTGCGTGAAGCGGAAGATGTTGTCGATGAAGAGCAGCACGTCCTGCTTCTGCACATCACGGAAGTACTCCGCCATGGTGAGTGCCGACAGTGCAACGCGAAGACGGGTCCCCGGCGGCTCATCCATCTGACCGAAGACGAGGGCGGTCTTATCGAAGACGCCAGCTTCTTCCATC
>CAZTBS010000036.1:0-12939 GCA_964612125.1 uncultured Leucobacter sp.
ACCGAGTCCGTCAGGCCGGGTGGGCCTCCGCCCCGGTTTCCTGGCGTCATCTAGGAGGCTTGCTGCTGTGTCGTGTTTCAGGGCGCAGCGGGACTTTTTCTGAGACTGGGCCCGTCGCTCTAGGTGTTCGTGACAAAGAGTGGGGCCGAGTAGAACGCCGCTACGAACTACACCCGTAGAAGGCACGGAATCATCGAAGTGGACCGGGGTTCAATTCCCCGCGGCTCCACGAGCTTCGCATCACACGCTGGAGACAAGTGAGGGGGTCGCCCATCTGGGCGACCCCCTCACTGTTTCATGGACATTGCCAGTAACTCACGACCTGGGCTGCTCCACCACTTCAGCACCCTCCGGCAGCTGCGTTCCGGCCGGGAGTCGCACCACGACGAAGTCTTCGGCCGATGAGCTTACGGTTGCCGGCACGTTCTGCACTGGCGCAACTGGCTGATCCAGTGCGCTCGCGCGCTTCGACGGCTTGTGGCCGGGATGACTCATCTTGTCGATCCACGCAAGTGCAAGTGCAGACACGATAAACGCGAGGTGGATGATGACTTCCCAGAACACGCCCTCGCCAGAGTAGATGACCCGGCCGTCAGCGTCTGTCACGATGCCACCGTTCATGCGACCCACCTCGATAAAGGTCTTCAACAGGTGGATCGACGAAATTGAAATGATCGAGACCGCGAGCTTTACCTTCAGGAGGTTCGCATTCACATGCGAGAGCCAGTCAGGCTCGTCGTGGTGCCCGGCAATGCGAATCTTTGACACGAACGTTTCGTAGCCGCCGATGATCACCATGATCAGAAGGTTCGCGATCATCACAATGTCGATCAGCGCGAGTACGCTCAGCATCACTTCGGTTTCGGTGACGTGGCCGGAAAGAATCGCGTTCTCGATCAGGTGCCATAGCTCCACGAAGAACAGCACCACGTAGATCGCTTGCGCGACAATCAGCCCGAGGTAGAGCGGTGCCTGCAACCAGCGGCTCGCAAAAATGAAGCCTGCCAGTGTGCGCGATGCCGGGCCTGGGCCGCGTGTGGCGGATTCGGATAGTGCAACGGGGCGAGAGTCGCTCACGAGCGTCCTTTCGAGTTTGGATGACGAACATATCGTAGCGATGCGTCAGTCTGGCTTCCCTGAGCGGGTTAGACTTGCCGCTGCGAAGGGGAGTATTCCGATTAAGCTCGTGCCGTCATCACGCTTGGCTCCGTGGCCAGGCCGGTGCGAGCTCGGCGTGTGCCGGGAAGAGACCTTCGGTTATTCGCGCTGCACCACTACCGAAGGTGAACCACTCACTCGTGACATCTGTACTTCCGCTCTGGTTCGAGATCGGCTCGATGATCGTGCTCGTTGCGATCCTGATTATCGACCTCCTCCTCATTATCCGTCGCCCACACGCGCCGACGATGCGCGAGGCCAGCCTATGGGTGGGCTTCTACGTGTTGCTTGCGCTGCTCTTCGCGGGGGCGATGTTCCTCATCGGTGACGTGCAGCACGGTACGGAGTTCCTGGCAGGCTGGCTCACTGAATACAGCCTGTCAATCGACAACCTCTTCGTCTTTGTCATCATTCTGACCCGCTTCGGCGTGCCAATTGCGTACCAGCAGCGTGCCCTGATGATCGGTATTGTGCTCGCCCTGGTGTTCCGCGGTGTGTTTATCTTGGTCGGTGCTGCACTCATCGAAAACTTCAGCTGGGTGTTCTACATTTTCGGCGCCTGGCTGATCTACACCGCCTGGCAGCAGGCGAGCCACGACGATGGCGAGGGCGACGGCGAGAGCTGGTTCGTGCGACAGATCAAGAGGGTCGTTCCTTTCTCGGATCACTTCGATGGTGGCAAGCTTCGCACCACCGTTGACGGCAAGAAAATGTGGACCCCTTTCCTGCTGGTACTCATCGCGCTGGGCACCACCGACCTGCTTTTCGCGCTCGATTCGATTCCCGCGATCTTCGGCATCACGCAGAGCCCCTTCATCGTCTTTACCGCCAACCTGTTTGCGTTGATGGGCTTGCGCCAGCTCTACTTCTTGCTCGGTGGTCTGCTGGATCGCCTGATCTACCTGAAGTACGGCATTGCCTTCATCCTGGCGTTCATCGGCGTGAAGCTCGTGCTGCACGCAATGCACGTGAATGAACTGCCGTTCATCAACGGCGGCGAGCCCATTGCCTGGGCGCCGGAAATTAGCACCTGGTTCTCGCTAGGCGTCATCGTTGCGGCCATGGCGGTTGCCACCGCTGCGAGCCTCATCAAGATCCGCCGCGATGCTCGTGCCGCTGGCGAGCGTCGCGTGCCCCGTGGTGCTCCGGTGCAACCACACATCGAGGATGAAGCGCAGCAGTAGATTGGCAGTGCACGCTCCGGCTTCCAGCCGTGGGCGAATGCGCCGATGCTAGACTCACCTGCATGGGTTTGCGGCCGCTGCTTCTTGCTTGCCGCGACGGGGTCTAGCTATTCGGTCCTCCCGTCGCGGAGTCCAGGCATGGCCGATCCACTAGCGCAACCGCGCACTGAGCCACGAAGTAGAGATGCGTATTCATGACTGAGCAGCAGAGCACCAACCGCCCGCGCACCCTGGCAGAGAAGCTGTGGGACGATCACGTGGTAGTGAAGGGCGAGAACGGCGATCCCGATCTCATCTACATCGATCTGCACCTGATTCACGAGGTCACCAGCCCGCAGGCGTTTGATGGCTTACGGGTTGCGAACCGTCCGCTGCGTCGCGTGGATTTGATGATTGCGACAGAGGATCACAACACTCCGACGCTCAACATCACCAAGCAGATCGAAGACCCGATCAGCCGCCTGCAGATCGAGACACTGCGCAAGAACGTTGCCGAATTTGGTGTGCGTGCGCACCCGCTCGGCGACAAAGAGCAGGGCATTGTGCACGTGGTGGGTCCGCAGCTGGGGTTGACGATGCCCGGTATCACCGTGGTGTGCGGCGACAGCCATACGTCGACGCACGGTGCGTTTGGGGCGCTGGCTTTCGGTATCGGTACCAGCGAGGTTGAGCATGTGATGGCGACGCAGACGCTACCGCTCAAGCCGTTCAAGACGATGGCGATCAATGTCGAGGGCGAACTGCGCCCCGGAGTCACCGCGAAGGACATTATTCTCGCGGTGATTGCGAAGATCGGTACGGGCGGCGGGCAGGGCTACGTGCTCGAGTATCGCGGCAGCGCGATCCGCAATCTGTCGATGGATGGTCGCATGACGATCTGTAACATGTCGATCGAGGCGGGTGCCCGGGCAGGTATGGTGGCGCCCGACGAAACTACCTTTGCGTACCTGCAGGGTCGCCCGCACGCTCCGAAGGGTGCTGACTGGGATGCGGCCGTCGCGTACTGGAAGACGCTGCCGACCGATGAGGGGGCCGTCTTCGACGCTGAGGTCTTCATCGACGCGAACGAGCTGGAGCCGTTCGTCACGTGGGGCACCAACCCGGGCCAGGGAGTGTTGCTGAGTGATCGGGTGCCGAACCCGGCTGATTACAGCGACCCGAACGAACGCGCTGCCGCAGAGCGTGCGCTTGAGTACATGGACCTTGCCGCGGGGACTCCCATGAAGGAGATTCCGGTGGACGCAGTGTTTATGGGGTCGTGCACGAACAGTCGCCTCGATGATCTGCGTGAGTTCGCGGCGATTATCAAGGGCAAGCAGAAGGCTCCCGGCGTGCGGTTGATGGTGGTGCCGGGATCTGCTCGGGTGCGCCTCGAAGCTGAGGCTGAGGGCATCGACAAGATTGTTGAAGAGTTCGGCGGTGAGTGGCGTTTCGCGGGATGCTCGATGTGTCTGGGCATGAACCCGGATCAGCTGGCCCCCGGCGAACGGTGCGCCTCGACTTCTAACCGCAACTTCGAAGGGCGACAGGGGAAGGGCGGTCGCACGCACCTGGTGTCGCCGGTCGTTGCCGCTGCGACCGCGATCCGCGGCACGCTGTCAAGCCCCTGGGACCTGCAGGCGGATGCCGAGCGGGGCATCACGCACGAGAAGGTGGAGGCATAAGCCATGGAGAAGTTCACCACGATGAGCGGTGTAGCGGTGCCGTTGCAGAGGTCGAATGTCGACACGGATCAGATTATTCCTGCGGAGTTTTTGAAGCGGGTGACCAAGACCGGGTTCGACGATGCGTTGTTCTATCACTGGCGGCAAGACCCCGCATTCGTGTTGAATCAGCCGCAGTACGCGGGTGCAGAGGTGTTGGTTGCGGGTACTGACTTCGGCACGGGTTCCTCGCGTGAGCACGCGGTGTGGGCGCTGCGCGATTATGGGTTCAAAGTGGTTATCTCGCCGAAGTTCGCCGACATCTTCCGCGGCAATGCTGGGAAGCAGGGGCTGCTCGCCGCGCAGGTGGCGGAATCCGACGTCGAGCGCCTGTGGGACTATCTCGATGCGCATCCCGGCGCGCGGCTGACCGTGAGCCTGGAGGACCGTACAGTGAGTGCGGCCGAACTTACTGTGCCATTCCAGATTGACGATTACACGCGGTGGCGTCTGCTTGAGGGCCTGGATGACATCTCACTCACCCTGCGTAACGAGCAGGCGATCACGGATTTTGAGGCGCGGCGGCCATCCTGGATGCCCACGACGCTTCCCGCACAGGCAGCTGCTGGCGAGTGAACGGCGGAACCACCATCGAAACGACAATCTCTCCCGAGCACGGCGCAGATAAAGACGGTCTGAAGCGCGACGCGCGGAAGGCAGGCGCACGCGTGGGCCTGACCTCCGATGAGATCATCATCAACGGTGGTCGACCGCTGCACGGACGAATCGAAGTTCGCGGCGCCAAAAACCTTGCCACAAAAGCCATGGTCGCGGCGCTGCTCGGAAAATCAGCGAGCGTGTTGCGCAACGTCCCAAACATTTCTGATGTGCGAGTGGTGGCTGGTTTGCTTGCACTGCACGGGGTGCTCATCACTCGGGGAGACGACCCCGGAGAGTGGCGGCTAGATCCTTCCAACGTCGAGCATGCGCATCACGCTGACATTGATGCACACGCAGGCTCGTCGCGCATCCCGATTCTGTTCTGTGGGCCGCTGCTGCATCGCTTGGGTAAGGCGTTTATCCCAGACCTGGGTGGTTGCCGGATCGGTGACCGTCCGATTGATTTTCATCTCAACGCACTGCGCCAGTTCGGCGCGGTGATTGAGAAACTGCCGAGCGGGATCAGTTTGACCGCGCCCAACGGATTGCGTGGCGCCAACATCGAGCTGCCCTACCCGTCGGTGGGTGCCACGGAGCAGGTCCTACTCACAGCGGTGCTTGCTGAGGGGCAGACCGAGTTGCGTAACGCTGCCATCGAGCCTGAGATTGTCGATTTGATCTGCATTCTGCAGAAGATGGGCGCCATCATCTCGATGGAACCCAACCGAGTGATCTTCATCGAGGGTGTACCCGAGCTGCAGGGCTACACGCATCGTGCGATCTTTGACCGGAACGAGGCAGCGAGTTGGGCCGCAGCGGCTCTCGCGACGAAGGGCGATGTCTTCGTGGGCGGCGTTGAGCAGGAAGAAATGATGACCTTCCTGAACGTGTTCCGCAAGGTCGGTGGCGCTTTCGACGTGCAAGACGATGGCATCCGTTTCTGGCACCCGGGCGGCACGCTCAAGCCAGTGACCATCGAAACCGATGTGCACCCGGGCTTCATGACCGACTGGCAACAGCCACTGGTCGTTGCCTTGACGCAGGCAGACGGGGTCTCAACGATCCACGAGACGGTATATGAAAATCGTTTCGGTTTCACCGACGCGCTCAACACCATGGGTGCGAAAATCGTCGTCTACAAGGACGGGCTCGCACACGAGGATCGTCGGGTGAAGCGTCGCGAGTTTGAACAGGCCGCGGTGATCACCGGCCCGACGCCCCTGCATGGGGCGGACATCGAGGTTCCTGATCTGCGCGGCGGATTTAGTCACCTGATCGCGGCGCTGACCGCCGAAGGCCAGAGCAAGGTCACCAATATCGGCATCATTTCGCGCGGCTACGAGAACTTCATCGAGAAGCTTCGACGGTTGGGCGCCGACTTCGTGTTTGAGGGTTAACGACCTTCGCTATCCCCGCGGTGTGCGGTGCGGTCTCACGTGATCCACCATCGAACACTCTGGTGATGATTCGTGTGCGCTACTGCATGCAGACTCTGGGAGGATTGACGTATGCAAGAAACCGTCAAACTGTGTAGCCGTTCCTCCGCGGAGAAGCGGCGACCCAGTATGTTTTGGTTTCTGGCCGCATTGATCCTGCCGCTGTGGTCGTGCATGGTGCGCTACCGATTCACCTCCGACTCCAAATTGCCAGCTACTGGCCCGTTTATTCTGTCGCCCAATCACTACAGCGAAATTGACCCGGTTGTTGTGGGTGCGGGAGTGTGGCACCTCGGGCGGCTGCCGCGCTTCATGGCGAAGGCGAGTCTGTTTCGGGTGCCGGTGCTGGGGTGGCTGCTGCGTTCCACCGGTCAGGTGCCGGTTGAACGCACCGGCAATCTCCGCGCAGCCTCCGTATCCAACCCGATGGGCGCGGCAGGCGAACTGATTCGCAATCAGGCCGGCGTGATTGTCTACCCCGAGGGGTCATTGACTCGTGACCCGGAGCTGTGGCCGATGCGCGGTAAGTCCGGCGCGGTGCGTCTGGCGCTCGAAACTGGGATTCCCCTGATTCCGATGGCGCACTGGGGTACTCAGCACCTGATGCCTCGGTATGGGAAGCGGATCCATCCGATTCCTCGCAAGACCATTCATGTCGCTGTCGGAGCGCCCCTCGACCTGTCGCGCTTCGCTGGGCGTGAGGTCGATCAGAAGACCGTGACAGAAGCCACGGAAGAGCTGATGGCAGCGATCACCGCCCTGCTTGCCGAGCTACGCGGGGAGACACCCCCCGCTGAGCGTTGGGATCCGGGCAAGCACCAGCAGAGCGAAACGGGCCGCTTTTGACCACCCGGCCCGTGGATATCATTACCGCGAATCGCAGCCGCAATCGTGGCCGCAAAGTTGCTGTGATTGGTGCTGGCAGTTGGGGTACCACCTTCGCAAAGGTGCTCAGTGATGCCGGCTGCGATGTCACGCTGTGGGCTCGCCGGCCAGAGCAAGCGCACGAAATTCAGGTGGCGAAGCGCAATACCCAGTACTTACCCGGCATTAACCTGCCGAAGGCCTTGAGTGCGACCAGCGAGGTGGATCAGGCGCTCCGCGGGGCAAAACTCGTCTTTTTGGCGGTGCCGAGCCAGACGCTGCGCGATAACCTGCGCGAGATTGAGCCGTATCTCGAGCCAGGCAGCGTGTTGGTCAGCCTGGTGAAGGGTGTCGAGAAGTCGACCACGATGCGCATGTCTGAGGTGATTGCTGACACGCTCGACCTCGAACCCGAGCGCATTGGTGTGGTGTCAGGCCCGAATATCGCGCTCGAGATCGCCAAGGAGCAACCCACCGGCGCGGTTGCTTCGAGCGCGTCACTGGAGGTGGCGGTTGAGATCGCGACGGCGTGCTCTGCGCCGTATTTTCGCAGCTACGTGAACACCGATGTGGTGGGAACTGAGCTGGGTGGCGTGCTGAAGAATCTGATTGCGCTGGCCATCGGCATCGTTGATGGTGTCGGGTATGGCGAGAATACGAAGGCGGCAATTATCACCCGTGGTCTGGCCGAAATGACCGAGTTCGCGGTCGCATCGGGGGCGGATCCGAGCACCCTCTCCGGGCTTGCCGGCCTGGGCGACCTCATTGCGACCTGTCAATCGCCGCTGTCTCGCAACAACACGGCGGGTCGACTGATTGGTCAGGGTTTCTCCCTGGAGGAAACGAAGCAGCAGATGCAGCAAACTGCTGAAGGCATCACCTCCGTGGCCTCGGTGCTTGAGCTCGCCCGCGAGCGTGGGGTGCCGATGCCAATTGTTGAGCAGGTGCAGATGGTGCTCGAGGGCACGATGGTGCCCAAAGATCTAGGACCGCACTTGGCCACGGAAGACGATGTGCCCAAACCCGAGCTGAGTTTGGGAGGCGAACGCCCCGGCCCCTGGCGGCGGCTGATTGCACGAGTGAAGGGAACCCAGGCGTGACCAGCGCAGACATGTGGCCCGAGAAGCGCACGGTGGTGCTGCTGTTTGGTGGCCGTTCGAGTGAGCATGAGATTAGCTGTGTGACCGCTGCTGGCGTGCTGCGATCGATTGACCGCTCGCGATTTGACGTGATTCCAGTTGGCATCACCAAACGCGGTGCGACGGTGCTGCTCGATGAAGAGGAATTGACGGGCTACCGCCTGGAGGCAGGCGCGTTGCCGGAGGTGCCGGAGAACGGCACGCGCGTGCTGTGGCCAGCGTCAATTGACACCCGCACGCTGACGGTGATCGAGCACGACGGCACGCTGCGATCGCTCGGTCACGTCGATGTCGTGCTGCCCATGCTGCACGGCACCTTCGGCGAAGATGGCACCGTGCAGGGCATGCTCGACCTGGTTGATTTGCCCTATGTGGGCAGCGGGGTGCTGGGCTCTGCGCTGTGCATGGACAAGCATGCGGTGAAGACGGTACTGGCTGATGCGGGTATTGCGGTGGCGCCGTGGCGCATGGTCACGCGCGAGCAGCTCGACCGGGATCCGTACCTGGTGGATCGGCTCGATGAGGGCCTACAGTATCCGCTGTTCGTGAAGCCAAACCGTGCAGGCTCGAGCGTCGGTGTAAGTCGCGTGACTGAACCGAGCGGCCTAGGCCCTGCGCTCGAGATTGCATTTGCTGAGGATCGCGTCGTGCTTGTGGAGTCTGGCGTGACCGGGCGCGAGGTCGAAATCGGGGTGTTGCAGGGCCGCGATGGGGGTCTGCCACGCACCAGCGCAGTGATCGGCGAGATCGTCTTCACCGGGCGCGACTTCTACGATTACGAGGCCAAGTACCTGGGGGCTGCCGGTATTGAGCTTGCACTTCCCGCGCAGGTGACCGACAGTGAGTTCCACGCGATCCGCGAGGCCGCGGTGCGTGCATTCGAGGTGACACAGTGCGCCGGTCTTGCCCGCATCGATTTCTTTCTCACCGCCGACGGTCCGGTGCTGAACGAAATCAATACGCTTCCCGGCTTCACCCCCATTTCGATGTACCCGCGTCTGTGGCAAGAATCCGGGCTTGGCTACACCGAGTTGATCACTGAACTCATCGAGTTGGCGCTGGAAGGACGAGCACAATGACGCAGCAGGAAGTCCTCATTTCCTATGTGCACGGGGGCGCTGGCATGCCGGAGGGCTTTCGGCAGGGACTGATCGACTCCGCCGAACGGGTAAGCGCGTTGCTGGCAGAGCGCGGTCTCAAGGTGCGGATTATCGACTCCGCGAATCCAGAGGCCCCGCCAGCAGAAGCGCTGGGTCAGGCAGCCGGGCTGATCGTGTTGGGTGGTGGTGACGTTGCACCCGAAGTGTATGGTCAGGAAACCACAGCCGACAATCTGTACTACGTCAACGCTGACGCAGATCTCTACGAAACCGAGTTGGTGCGACGTGCAGCGGCTGCAGACGCTCCCGTCTTGGGAATCTGCCGGGGCTCGCAAGTGATTAACGTTGCGTTCGGTGGCACGCTGGTGCAAGATCTCGGTACCGGATTGCACAATCGCGAGGTTGTGGGTGACCCCTGGACCGACCACGAGGTGTTACTCGAGGAGGCAAGTCTCGTGCGCGAACTCTTTGCGGAGTCGCAACTCACGGTGCGCACGGGTCACCACCAGGCCGTCGATGCGCTGGGTGCTGGTCTGCGCGTTGCGGCCCGCGCTGAAGACGGCGTCGTCGAAGCGACCGAGGCTGTTGACCGCTGGGTGGTGGGCCTGCAGTGGCACCCGGAAGAAGCACAGGGCGACCCGGTGGCGCTGGCGCGCTTCTTCGATGGCTTCGCGCAGGCGGTGCGGTCTCTCGCGTAGCCGGGATCGGTGTGGCCGGGAACGGCGTAGCCGGGCAAGCTATTCCACGCGTGCGGCTGCAGCCGCATGAGGCTAGCCGAGATCGAGCGTTTCGGCGAGACTCGTGCACGTGCGGGTCTGCGGCAGGAGCTGCGCGACGGCGCCGAGATCCACCACGGTTTCTGTACCGCTAGCTTTTTCTGAGTCGACGATGACCGCCAGGCCGGGGCTGCGCCCGTAGGCTTCAAAGCGATACAGCGGCGCATTGTCACGGTTAATGATCCAGTCGACGCCATTCACGTTCACGCAATCGTCGGTGGTCGGGCCGCTCGGCTCGACACCGCAATATAACAGCACGCCAGCCGGGTTGCCCCAGGCTCCGGTCGATTGTGCGTTCGTGGTGCGGCGTTCGAGTTCAGCAACAGTGTCTGGCAGTCGCACAATCACACTCGCGCAGGCTGGGTCGTTGGCATCCGGTGCGGGATCCATTGGCACATCTCCCGAGCATCCGGTGAGCGCCCCCACAAGGGTCAGTGCGCTAGCTCCGAGGGCGATGGCACGTACGCGTTTTGACACCCCACCAGCCTACTCGTCTCGACTGTGCCCACGGCGGGCGCGGTAGGTTGGGGGGCATGGTGTCGCATCACGCAGTGGATCCCGGCCGGACCGTCGGTGAACTCGGCGAATCGGGGGCCCTCGCAGCGATCTTGGCGGAGCTCAGCCCCGCGCGTGCAGCCGTGGTGGGGCCCGGTGACGACGCTGCCGTCTTGCGCAGCGGCGGTGACCTTGTCGTGACGACCGACACCATGATCGAAGGCCCTGACTTCAGATTGGCCTGGCATTCCGGGCGAGAACTCGGCTGGAAACTTGCCGCCACAAACCTCTCTGACGTCGCCGCAATGGGTGCCCGCCCCATTGCGCTCACCGTTGCGCTGGCCTGTCCGCGTGATACGCCTGCCGCCCTGCTCGTCGAGATCGCGCGCGGGCTCACTGAGGCGTGTGCCGAGCTCGCTCCCGGGTGCGGTGTGGTGGGCGGAGACCTGGCGCGTTCGCCGGTGCTGACCGCGGCCATTACCGCACTGGGTGAACTGGAAGGTCGCGACCCGGTGCTGCGCTCCGGCGCGCAATCGGGTGACGTAGTGGCCTATGCGGGAGACCTCGGCCTCTCTGGGCTGGGGCTCGCCGCGCTCTTTCGCGAGTGTGACGGGCTTCCGGCCGATGCTGGTGCGGAGCCGCTGACCGCACTTCGCGGCGCGCACCCGGAAGCTCTCACGGCGCAGCTCACGCCGCGCCCGCCGATCCACCTGGGTGTGGCAGCGGCGCTGGCTGGTGCCACGGCGATGCTGGATGTGTCAGATGGCCTATCGCTCGATGCCGCACGCCTGGCCCGAGCAAGCGGGGTCACCCTCGATCTTGACCCCCAGCTGCTGCGTCAGCACTTTGGCACGCAACGCGGCGAGGCCGTGCCCCTGGCCGCCATGCTCAGCGGCGGAGAAGACCACGGACTTCTCGCCACCTTCCCCGCGAGTGATGTCGCCCAGATCCCGGCTGGGTTCCGGGTCATCGGAGCCGTGACGTCGCTGCATTCTGGGCACCCGCTGCTGTTGGATGGATCACCGTACGAACCGCGTGGCTGGGATCCCTACGTCGTTACGGCCGATTGAGCCTGACTCGCAAGTAGACCGCGGTTGAGCTGCCAGACGAGCTACACGAGCTGCAGTGCCGCCCACAGATCTGCCCGTGTGCCGGGTTCGTCGAGGTCGCGTTGCAGCAAACTCTCCGCGGTCTGCATGCGGGTGCGCAGGGTGTGCCGATGAATGCCCAGTTCGGCTGCCGCGGGGCTCGTCTGCCCGTGATGTGCAAGCCACACTCGGAGGCTGTGCAGAATCGCATCGTTGTGTCGCTCGTCATGCTGTCGCACCGGCGCCAAGAGCCCCTGCGCTCGCCGCCGTGCCTCCGGCTCATGCGCCAGTAAGTCCCACAACCCGGCTTGCATGCTCGGGCGGAAGTCGACTGGCCCCATGCTCTCTCCACTGCTCGCCTGCGCGGTCGCACGCGTCAGTGCGATCTCTGCCTGATCGATGAGTTCGGCGAGTTCCTCAATCGCACCCCGGCTGCTGACTCCGGCCGGCGCATGGTGATCCACGAGCACTCGTCGTACCGGTGCCGCGAGAGCTGCATCACAGATCAGCACCGCGCCATCACCATAGGGTGCGGTGAGGAGGCCCGCGCTGCTCCCCGCGAGTGAACGCAGGTCTGCGGTCAGCGTCGGGCCGAACTCCTCGACCCGGTCGAGACGCACGGCGACGACACGCCCCCGTGGCAGACGTGGCAGCACCCCGACCGCTACCCGATCGGCAAGGTCTGTTTCGCCTGCGAGGAGCAGTTGCACAATGCTCGAGCGCAACTGCACCTCGGCTTCGCCGAGACCCGTGCGATGTTCAAGTTGTACGGTGGCGAGCGAAGCGACCAGGCCGGTGACGATGCGCTCCGCGTGGTCGGGAGTTGCGCCTGCGGGGGTTACGAGCACGCCGAGCAAGTGGCCGCTGCGACCCAGGGTTTGCAGGTGGATCTGCTCATCGTGCAGGGTGCGGACGCGGCTGGCGCGGGCGCCACGCTCGATGAGTTCGCGAGACTCCCGGCGGATCCACTCGGCGTATGCCGGGTGACGGGCGTTGCGCGGCGCGAAGTCGATAATGCGGCCCGTGCGATCAACGACGGCAACCCAGCGGCCGAGGCGCGCGGCAGTTTCGCGCACGGCGGCGGCCATGCCATCGCGCTGCAGTGCGGCCGCGGCGATGGCGCGTTGTGATTCGAGCGCCCAGGCGTCGCGCGCGTGCGACTGGGCGTCCAGCATGCGTGCCGCGGTTTGTACGATGGCGATGAAGGGGGTCTCGTAGGGAACCCGGAACAGCGGGAGCCCCTGGCGTTCGCACGCCGCGATCAGTGCCGCGGGAGTGCGCTCCCAAATGATGCCGACTCCGAATCCCAAGGCAGTGACGCCCGCCGCGCGCAAGCGCTCGACATATGCCTCCGCAAGCGAAGCATCGTCGTCTACATTGTCGTCTGCGTCTGCGT
>CAZTBS010000036.1:13039-16027 GCA_964612125.1 uncultured Leucobacter sp.
CGTCTGCGTCTGCGTGTGCGAGTGGCTGGTCGGTATGAGCCTTGTGTGCTGGGTGTGGATCAGTGTCTGGGGGAGTCTGCGCGCTGGCAAACTGCGCACCGGTCGTGAGGAGCACTGTTCGCGGAGTGAGGAACGGTGTGGGATCGAGCATGTCGCTGCCGTGTACCCACTGCACCGGGAGATCAGCGACCAGTTCAGGCTGTTCGCCGTGTGCGCCGGTCAGGAGCACCAGGCCGAGGGGGTACTGCCGAATCAGGGTGCCCAGTGTGATGGTGGGGTGCAGGGGGAGTGTGGGAGTGCTCATGGAATGCTCCGGTTGCTGCGGCGATCACGCGCATGTGCCATTGTGGCGAAAGTTTGCCTCGAGAATCACCATAGTGGCAAATTGAGGCGGCGGCACGCGACCCTATGCTGAGAGCTGGTTCAGTCGGCGCGGGCGCCGGCTACCGAAGCCACCGCGGCTGCTGCGGCAGCGCACGCATAGAAGGAGTAGTTTCGATGTCTGATGTCACCCTCCACGGCGGCCCCTCGCTGCCGCAGGAACGAAAGCTGGTCACCGCTATCCCCGGCCCGAAGTCGCAGGAAGTGCTCGCACGCAAGAACGCTGCGGTTGCCGCTGGCGTCGGCGTGGCTCTCCCGGTGTCCATCGTCGCAGCTGGCGGCGGTGTGATGGTCGACGTCGATGGCAACTCGCTCATTGACCTGGGTTCCGGCATTGCAGTGACCGGTGTGGGCAACGCGGCACCCCGCGTCGTTGACGCGGTGAAGGCTCAGGTTGAGCAGTTCACGCACACCTGCTTCACCGTCACCCCTTACGAGGGCTACATCGCCGTCGCCGAAAAGCTCAACGAGCTCATTCCGGGTGACCACGAGAAGCGTTCCGCGCTGTTCAACTCGGGCGCCGAGGCCGTTGAGAACGCGATCAAGATCGCACGTCACTACACCAAGCGCAACGCGGTGGTCGTGTTCGATCACGCTTACCACGGTCGCACCAACCTCACCATGGGTATGACCGCGAAGAACATCCCCTACAAGGATGGCTTTGGTCCCTTCGCCCCCGAAGTCTACCGTGTGCCCACCTCGTACCCCTTCCGCGACGGCCTCACCGGTGCCGAGGCAGCTGAGGTTGCACTGACCCAGATCGAGAAGCAGGTGGGTGCCTCCAACCTCGCCGCGATCATCATCGAGCCCATCCAGGGCGAGGGTGGCTTCATCGCTCCTGCCGAGGGCTTCCTTCCCGCGCTGCGCGAGTGGGCGACCAAGAACAACGTGGTCTTCATCCTCGATGAGGTGCAGACTGGTTTCGCGCGCACCGGTGACATGTTCGCCGCGAACCATGAGGGTGTGGTGGCTGACCTCGTCACCACCGCAAAGGGCATCGCTGGTGGCCTGCCGCTGTCTGCCGTGACCGGCCGCGCCGACATCATGGATTCTGCGCACGCTGGCGGCCTCGGCGGCACCTACGCGGGTAGCCCCATCGCCTGTGCTGCAGCGCTCGCCACGATCGAGACCTACCAGGCCGAGAACCTCACCCAGCGTGCACGTGAGATCGGCGCCATCATCGACGAGTTCTTCACCGAACTGCAGAAGAGCGACGACCGCATCGGCGACATCCGCGGTCGCGGCGCCATGAAGGCGGTCGAGCTGGTCGAGTCCGGCAGCAAGAAGCCCAACGCGGCGCTCACCAGCGCTATCGCGAAGTTCGCTGGCGAGCAGGGCGTTATCCTCCTCACCTGCGGTACCTACGGCAACGTGATCCGCTTCCTGCCGCCGCTCGCCATCAGCGATGAGCTGCTGCGCGAAGGCCTGCAGGTCGTGGCAGACGCCCTCAAGGCTGCGGCCTGATCCACCCCGATCAACTAATGTGCGTGGCTCGAGCGGTGACCGTTCGAGCCACGCGCGTGAAAGGAAACGACTCATGGCTTTGAAGCCCAACGAGCAAGAACTGCTCGACCGCGTGCAGTCTGGTCTTGGCATCGGCGGCACCTGGCAACCCTCGTCGACCGGCGCAACCTTCGACGTGCAAGATCCCGCCACTGGCGAGACCATTAAGACCATCGCTGACGCTAGCGTCGAAGACGCTGTGCGCGCACTCGACGCCGCAGTTGCCGCGCAGGATGCCTGGGCAGCGACCTCCTCGCGTGAGCGCTCGAACATTCTGCGTCGCAGCTTCGACCTGCTGATGGAGCGTCGCGAAGAGTTCGCACTGCTCATGAGCATGGAGATGGGCAAGCCCATCGCCGAGGCCCGCGGTGAAGTGAACTACGGTGGCGAGTTCCTGCGTTGGTTCTCGGAAGAGGCCGTGCGGGTGCAGGGCGATTACCGGCAGAACCCCGAGGGCACCGGCAACATGGTGGTCTCGCACATTCCGGTGGGCCCCACCTACTTCATCACCCCCTGGAACTTCCCCCTGGCGATGGCCACCCGCAAGATCGCTCCGGCGCTTGCCGCCGGGTGCACCGTGGTGATTAAGCCCGCCGCGCTGACGCCGCTCACCACCATCTTCTTCGTGCAGCTGCTCGAAGAGGCTGGCCTGCCCGCTGGCGTCGTCAACGTGGTGCCGACCTCGAAGTCGAGCGCACAGTCGAGCGCGCTGCTCAGCGACACCCGCCTGCGCAAGCTCTCCTTCACCGGCTCCACGCCGGTGGGCGTGAAGCTGCTCGAGGCTGCGGCACAGAACGTGCTGCGCACCTCGATGGAGCTGGGCGGTAACGCACCCTTCATCGTGTTCGAAGACGCGGATCTCGATCGCGCCGTCGAAGGTGCACTGCTGGCCAAGTTCCGCAACATCGGCCAGGCCTGCACCGCAGCCAACCGTTTCATCGTGCACGAGTCGATCGCTGACGAGTTCTCGCGTCGCGTATCGGAGCGCGTTGCTGCCATGAGCATTGGCCGTGGCGCTGAAGAGGGCAATGACATCGGCGCGCTCGTCGACGACAAGGCTGTGGCCAACACGGCTCGCCTCGTCAGCGACGCGGTGGAGACCGG
>CAZTBS010000037.1:0-15002 GCA_964612125.1 uncultured Leucobacter sp.
CTGCGCGATGATCCACGGAATATCTGTGCCTGGTCGCAGCATGTCGTTACCGCCGCCATTAAAGCTGACCAGCGTCGGGCCGAGTGCGAGCGCCGCCTCGAGCTGCTCGTCAATGATGCGCGCGAGTAGCCGCCCCCGAATGGCAAGATTTGCATAGTGGATCGGGGCACCCGTAGCGTCTGCGAGCCCCTGGGCCACCAGATCGGCCCACCCGCGCACGCTGCCATCGGGGAGATCATCGCCAACCCCCTCGGTGAAGCTGTCGCCGATCGCGACATAGCGGATCGTTGCCTCTGGTGCCGTGTCACTCACCCGACCAGCCTACGCCCGTTCGTGCCCGCTGGTTTGGGTCGCAGACCCAGGCGTGATAGCGTTGTCGTTTGGCTGTGCAAAGTCCCATTGCGCAGACCGTGTGGAAGCCGCGCTGCGGTACCGACGAGAGTCGGAACGGAACAGGCGATCCACGCAGACAAGAAATCTTGGGTGAGGCCGTCCGGCCTCACGGTATGAGAGGAACCACCATGGCAGCAGTGTGCCAGGTGACCGGCGCCGTTCCCGGCTTCGGACACAACATTTCACACTCGCACCGTCGCACCAAGCGCCGGTTCGATCCGAACATCCAGAAGAAGACCTACTTCGTGCCGTCGCTCGGCCGGAAGGTGACCCTCACCCTCTCGGTGAAGGGCATCAAGGTGATCGACGCCCGCGGCATCGAGTCCGTGGTCGCCGACCTGCAGAAGCGTGGGGTGAAGTTCTAATGGCGAAGCAGCAGGACGTCCGTCCGATCATCAAGCTCCGTTCGACGGCGGGCACCGGGTACACCTACGTGACCAAGAAGAACCGTCGCAACACCCCCGATCGCCTCGTGCTGAAGAAGTACGATCCGGTCATCCGCAAGCACGTCGAGTTCCGAGAGGAGCGTTAATCATGGCTAAGAAGAGCATGATCGCGAAGAACAAGCAGCGTCAGGTTGTCGTTGCCCGCTACGCGGAGAAGCGTGCGGAACTGAAGAAGGCCCTGGTTGACCCCAACGGCACCGACGAGAGCCGCGAGGCGGCACGCGTGGGTCTGCAGAAGCTGCCCCGCAACGCTTCGCCGGTGCGCGTGCGCAACCGCGACGTCATTGATGGCCGCCCCCGTGGCGTGCTCTCGAAGTTCGGTGTCAGCCGTGTGCGTTTCCGCGACATGGCACACCGCGGCGAGCTGCCGGGCATCACGAAGTCGAGCTGGTAACACCAGCTCGTACACACGGGCGCGGATCCTTCGGGGTCCGCGCCCGTTGTCATTTTTCTGGCTGAGTCACCTCGAGAGGCCTTAGCCCGACCGCTGACAGCGAAATCTCGCGCAAAGATCGCGAAAAAACCGCGTGATTCCGCCACAGTGTGGCGTTTCTGGGGTAGATTCATACGCGATCAACCGATCGGCCCCGCTGTTAGGCGGGGTTCACTAGGAAATTCAGGGGCACGGCTCGCTTCGCGACGGCCCCCTGGGAGGACACAACATGTCACTGAACAAGACTGAGCTGGTCGCAAAGGTTGCCGCTGAGACCGGCCAGAGCCAGGCCGCTGTTTCCGCTGTGCTCGACGGCCTGTTTGCTGCCGTCGCTGAGACCGTTGCCGCGGGCGGCAAGGTTTCGATCCCGGGGTGGCTCTCCTTCGAGACCGCAACCACCGCAGCTCGCACCGGTCGCAACCCTCGCACCGGTGAGACCATCGAGATCGCCGCGGGCAAGCGCGTCAAGGTCTCGGTTGGCAGCAAGCTGAAGGCTGCAGTGAAGTAGTCTTCTTCGACTTCCGCGAAACCCCCGGCACCGCACAGGTGGCCGGGGGTTTCGCGTTGCGCGGGGGCGTAGGCTTGAAGCACTATGCCTCGCTCACTCCGCGTCATCGCGCCCGCCGTGTTGTTGGCGGCGACACTGGCTGCGCTTCTGGCGGCACTCGCGATTGGTGGGGCTGCAGCTGAGCGCACCCTCGCTGATCCCGGCGCTGTTGTGCGATTTGGCCTCCCGATCGCCCGCACGCTGGTCAACGTCAGCATGGCGGGACTGATTGGTTCCCTCGTGATGGCGGTGTGGGCCCTCGCCACAGAGAAGCCCGAGGGGCGGCTTGCGCTCGACCTTGCCGCTGGCAGTGCAGCCGTGTTGACGGTCGCCAGTGCGGCAACGCTCATCTTCACCTATGTGGACGTGTCGGGTCTGGCCTTCTCGGCCGATGACACCTTCGGTGCGGGTCTCGCACAGTTCGTGACAGAGATTGAGCTGGGCCAGCTGTGGCTCGTGCAGCTCCTGCTTGCCGCCGCGACGACCGTGCTGTGTTTTGCGGTGCGCGACCGCCGTTGGGTGCTGTTGACGTTGGTCGCCGCCCTGGCCAGCACGCTGCCCCTGGCGCAGCAGGGCCACGCCGCCGGGGCCTCAGGCCACGCGCAGGCCGTCAATTCTCTGCTGGTGCACCTCGTCGGGGCATCGGTGTGGCTGGGTGGGCTCATCACGCTCGTTTTTCTTGCGAAAACCGTGGATCGCGCGCGCTTGGCAACACTCGTCTCCCGCTACTCCTCGCTCGCCCTGCTCGCGTTCATCGGCGTCGCCGCGTCAGGAGTGGTGAGTGCGTGGCTGCGGATCGGCACGACGGCTGACCTGTTCGGCACCGGGTATGGGCAGATTGTGCTGCTGAAGGTTGGGGCACTCGTGGTGCTCGGTGTCTTCGGCGCGGTGTGGCGGCGCAGCGCCATTGGCCGCATCGCTGGGCCCACGGGAGCGCGCGTGTTCACCTGGTTCGTGGTTGCTGAGCTCGCGTTCATGGGGCTCGCGAGCGGCCTGGCTGGTGCACTCGGGCGCACCGCGACCCCGGTGGCGCTGGAATCGGCGCGCGCGACTGGCTCGCTCGAGGTGTCGCCCGCCGAATGGCTCACCGGTGATCCGCTTCCGCCGGAACTGACCCCGCTGAGCTACCTCACCGCCTGGAAGCCCGATCTGTTGTGGGCGTTGGTGTGCGCCTTCGGTGTGATGTTCTACGTAGCTGGTGCGATCCGCCTCGCCCGTCGCGGTGACGCCTGGCCGATCGGCCGCACCATTGCCTGGGTGGCTGGCTTGGGGTTGTTGTTCTACACCACCAATGGCCCGTTCAACGCCTACGAGGCCTACCTGTTCAGCGTGCACATGCTGGCGCACATGCTACTGACGATGCTGATCCCGCTGGTACTGGTGCTCGGCGCCCCCGTCACCCTCGCGTTGCGGTCGATTGAGAAGCGGAATGACGGTTCCTGGGGTGCGCGCGAGTGGATCATGTGGGCCGTGCAGACGCCGTACTCGAAGGTGATTACCCACCCTGCCGTGGCGGCGGTGGTGTTCGCGGGCTCGCTGTGGGTCTTCTACTTCTCACCGATCTTCCGCTGGGCGATGGAATCGCACCTCGGGCACCAGTGGATGATCGTGCACTTCCTCATCTCGGGTTACCTGTTCTCGCTTTCGATGATTGGGATCGACCCGGTGCCGTACCGCTTCCCGTACCCGATGCGCATCGTCACCCTGTTCGCGACCATGGCCTCGCACGCCTTTTTTGGGGTGACGATGATGACCGGTGACGCGCTGATGTTGGCCGACTGGTTCGGCGCGATGGGCCGCACTTGGGGTGCGACGCCGCTCGAAGACCAAAACCTCGGCGGCGGGATTGCGTGGGGTATCGGTGAACTGCCAACTCTTGCGCTGGCACTGATCGTTGCGATTCAGTGGGCAAAGAACGACGAGAAGGTACAGAAGCGTAAAGATCGCGCCGCCGATCGCTCGGGTGACGCAGAGCTGAATGCCTACAATGAGATGCTCGCGCAGCAGGCACAGCGTGATCGGGTGCGTGGCCGCTGAGGTAGAGCCCGATAGAGGAAGACAGCGAGGGGTGCGCATGGTTTCGGAAGATCAGAATGCTGTTGCATTGACGGGTAACAGCGCAATTGTGGATCGCTACCTGCAGCACTGCGAGGATCGGGAGCTTGCCGAGGCCAAGCGTTTCCTCGCACCGAATGCGCGCCTGCAATTTCCGGGAAAGATCGAGTACCAGTCATTGGAGGAGCAGTTTGCGTCTCCTCACAAGGTCTATGAGTGGGTCCGTAAACATCGCCTCAGGTATGTCGAGGGGACAGCGGGCGACGCACAGACAGTGCTCTCAATGGGTGAGCTGTATGGCGTCGATACGCAGGGTCACCCCTTCGAAGGTGTGAGATATGTCGACTTCTTCGTGCTGCGGGACGGCTTGATTGTGGAACAACTCGTCTGGAACGATATGGCCATTGCAGGCATTGGGAGTGAGCGCGGGTAAAATGTAGGTTTGGCTGCCTTGCGGGCGGCGCACCTACTTTCACCTTAGTCACCGCGTTCGCGCGGGGAAACGGATCAGAACGTGACTCGTCGTCGCTCCCCTATGTTCGCCGCCGCTACGGGCCTCATCGCCGCTGCCACACTCGCACTGAGCGGTTGCGCCGCATCGGGCGGAACCGACACCGCCACCGAAGAGGACAGCAGCGCAGCCTTTCGTATGGGCACCCAGCCTTGGCTCGGTTACGGCCAGTGGTACGTCGCTGAGGATCAGGGTTTCTTCGCCGACCGTGGCGTTGAGGTAGAGATCTCGAGTTTCGCGGCTGACTCCGAGGTGAACGCTGCGCTTGCCGCGGGCCGCCTCGACATGGCCAACGTGGGCAGCCAGGCTGCACTGCAGTTCATCGAAGAGGGCCTTGACGTGTCAATCGTGATGCTGCTCGATTCGGCAACCACCGCAGACGCGATCCTCGCGGGCGATGGCATCACCTCGACCGCTGACCTCGCAGGGAAGCGCGTGGCTTTTGAAGAGGGCGCGACGAGCGAGATCCTGCTCGCCGAGGCGCTCGCCAGCGCGGGCCTCGATTTTGAGGACATCATTGTCGTGCCGACGGGCGCTGACACTGTAGCCCCGACTCTCATCGCAGGCCAGGTGGACGCGGGCGTGACCTACGAACCGTACGTCAGCGAAGCGCTGGCTTCCGGCAACGGCATCGAAATGATCGAGAGCGCCGCAGACCACCCCGGTTTGATCTCCGACGTGCTCGTTGTGCGTAACGAGGTGCTCGAACAGCGCCCCGATGAAGTGCGCGAGGTGCTCGCGGCGTGGGATGACGCGGTAGCCTTCTCCACCGAAAACGTTGAAGAAGGACGCGCCATCATCGCCGCTGGTGTGGGTTCGAAGCCCGAGGAACTCACCACCGCCTTTGACGGTGTGCGTTACTACACCCTCGCAGAGAACCGTGAACTGCTGACCGGCAGCTACCTCACCGAGACGCTCCCCGCACTCGCCGAGGTGGCAACACGCATCGGTCTCATCTCCGGTTCGGTGGACGCTTCTTCGACCATCAACTCCTCCTTCCTCGGCGAATAGCCGCCCGAGGCGCCCTCACATGTCCACTGCCACAGCAGCAGCGCGCACGCGCGCGCGACGACGCCGGCGCCGCATCGGCGACCGGCTGAGTCGGCGCAGTTACGTCGCCACCGCGATCGCTACCTTTGTTGCGCTGCTGCTGCTGTGGTTCGTGGTTGCGGCGCTGGGGCTTGTCGACCCGATGTTTCTGCCCGGGCCCCTCGCGGTCGCTGACGCACTCGGTGCGCAGGCCGCCTCCGGTGAACTGTGGAGCGACATCGGTGCGAGTTCGATCCGCATCGTGGTCGGCTTTCTGCTCGCCACCGTGATGGCGGTACCGATCGGCACCCTGATGGGGGTGAACGCACGCGTCGAGGCAGCTATTGAGCCGCTCATGGATTTCATTCGCTACATGCCAGTAGTCGCCTTCGTGCCGCTCACGATTGTGTGGGTGGGCATCGACGAGTCGCAGAAGTTCCTGATCATTTGGATGGGCACGTTCTTTCAGCAGGTGCTGATGGTGGCCGACGCGGTGCGGCGCACACCGGTGGGGCTGATCCGCCTCGGCGAGACTCTCGGGCTTGGCCGCGCTGCGCTGTTGTTCCGCATTGTCGTGCCCTCCGCGATGCCGCGCATCTGGGATGCGCTGCGCATCACTCTCGGCTGGGCATGGACCTGGCTGGTGGTGGCTGAGCTCGTCGCCGCCTCCAGCGGCATGGGCTACCGCATCACCGTCGCGCAGCGGTACTTCGATACCGAAACGATCCTCGGGTACGTGTTCGTGCTCGGCCTGCTCGGCCTGATTCTCGATCAGGTGATGCGGGCAGCCGGGCGACGCCTGTTCGCCTACCAGGAGGGTCGCGCATGAACGCGTCGAAGATTCACATCACCGGCCTCGTGAAGCGCTTCGGTGAGGTCACCGCAATCGACGGTGTGGATCTCGACGTTGCCGAAAATGAGTTTGTGTCGATCGTCGGCGCCTCGGGCTGCGGCAAATCTACGCTGCTGTCGCTGATCGCCGGTCTTGATGACCCGAGTGATGGCACCATCGTGGTGAGTGGGCAGGAGGTTACTGGCCCGGGCCGCGACCGCGGGGTGGTGTTTCAGCAGGCCACACTGATGCCATGGCTCACGGTGCAGCGCAATGTTGAGTTTGCGCTGCGCGCAGAACCACTCAGCAAAGCAGAGCGGGCGGATCGCGCCCGACACTTCCTCACCCTTGTTGGTCTCGAGGGCTTCGAGGGGGCGTTTCCAGCGCAGCTCTCCGGCGGAATGCAGCAGCGCGTCGCACTCGCACGCTCACTGTCGTACGGGCCCGACGTTTTGTTGATGGATGAACCCTTTGGTGCTCTCGACGCGCTGACCCGCCGCACCATGCAAGAGCTGCTGATCGAGGTGTGGGAGCGTCACCGACTGACGGTGCTGCTGGTCACACACGACATCGATGAGGCGGTGCTGACGAGTGACCGGGTCGTGGTGATGAGCCCTCGCCCCGGCCGGGTGCTGCGCGAGATTGATGTGCCGATCCACCGGCCGCGCACGCGTGCCGATGCTGAGCTACCAGAGTTCCGCGAGCGTTCGCGTGAGATTCTGGGCCTCATCCACGCGACCGAGCGCTAAACGGGAGGTCAGTTTCCCGCAGCCCACGCGTCGCTGTGTGACACCGCTAGCGCTGTGGCGCCAGCGCAGATTTCGAAGAACGCTACGCGTCCTTCTCCGAGAAATCTGCGCGATGGAAGTTGAGGTGCGAGCGTGATGCCGTCGGGCCACGCTGGCCCAGGTAGCGCGAGAACGTTGCCCCCGCACCGTAGGGGCGCTCGGCCGGTGACGACAGGCGGAAGAAGCACAGCTGCCCGATCTTCATGCCCGGCCACAGCCGGATGGGCAGGGTGGCGACGTTTGACAGCTCAAGCGTCACGTGTCCCTCGAAGCCGGGGTCAATAAAGCCAGCGGTTGAGTGGGTGAGGAGGCCGAGCCGCCCGAGTGAGCTCTTGCCCTCAAGGCGTGCGGCGATATCGTCGGGCAAACCGACGAGTTCAAAGGTGGATCCGAGCACGAACTCACCCGGATGCAAGATGAACCCCTCGGCGGGGTCGACCTCGATCAGGCGAGTCAGGTCGGGTTGCTCTTCGGCGGGGTCGATGACCGGGTACTTGTGGTTATCGAAGAGCCGGAAATAGCGGTCGAGGCGTACATCGACACTCGAGGGTTGCACCATCTCTGCTTCGGTCGGCGTCAGAGTGACGCGGCCAGCGGCAAGTTCGGCGTTGATGTCGCGATCTGAGAGCAGCACGTCCTCTAGTGTAAACGTGCGCGTGCGCCGCCGAATCGCTCAGCGTGCCGGCTCAGTGAGCGCAAACAACAGCTCCGCCAGGCGCCCACCCAATTCCCCGAGCCCCTCGGGTGCATCGGGGCCCGCGAGAGCGGTGATGGTGAGCGCGCGCTCGTAGATACCGGCGAGGGCTGCGACGGCGTGATCCACCGGGAGCGTAAATCGTCGGCCCGCAGCCATCACCAGCGGTTCGACCAACTGCGCCAGCTGCCCGCGGAAGCGCTCCAGAAAGTCACTGAACCCGGGCGCGATCGCCGGGTCGCGAATCGCGAGCAGCATGAATTCGGTTTCGAGCGCGAACCAGGTGGGCTCGTCGCCCGTGGGGGCAAAGTACTCTTCGATCAGACGGGTCGCCGCCTCGACGCTGACGAGTGCCCCTGCCTCGGCGAACTGCGGTGCGAGCACCTGCGAGTTTTCGTGCAGGCGCTGCGCACGTTGCTCGTACTGATCCGCAAGCACCGCAAGGAAGAGCTGTTCTTTGGTCTCGAAGTTCGAGTAAAACGCCCCGCGCGTGAACCCGGCTTGCGAGCAGATCTGCTCGACCGAGGCGCCCTGCACGCCGCTTGCGACAAACACTTCAGCGGCGGCAGCGATGAGGCGGCGCCGCGTGCGCAGACGTCGCGGGCTCAACTCTTCTGTCGAAGCTTTGGAATCTGCGGAGGTCGCACCGGCAGTGGATCCGGTATCGGTGTCGAGTCCGTGCACCGTTGACCCTCCCTCACAGTCATCACCAAGCGTGAACGGATACATTAGTGTATCGAACTGCGCGACGGTGCCGGGGCAGCGTGTCAGCGGCCCCTCAGTAACGCTCGACGCACATCGCATTGCCCGCCCCCGAAAGGTTCGCATGTCGTCTGTGTTGTACGCCCTCGGTCTGTGGGCGACCCGCGCCAAGGTGCTGGTGCTCATCATTTGGGTCGCACTGCTCGCTCTGCTCGGTGCGGGAGCCGCGTTCTTCGGGCAGGGCGCGAATGCCCCGATCACGATCCCCGGCACCGAGTCGCAGGCAGCGATCGACACCCTCAGCCGCACGTTCCCTGAGGTCAGCGGCACGAGCGCGACGATCATTGTGGTCGCGCCCGAGGGTGAACGCGTAGATGTCGAACCGTACGTCACCCGGATCGAAGACGCGGCGGCAGAACTCGAGGCGCTCGACCTCGTCTCAGCGGTGCAGACGCCCTTTAGTGAACTGGTCAGCGGCGGGCTCAGCGACGACGGTCAGGCCGCCCTCCTGCGCGTGCAGATCGATGCCAGCTCCTTCGACGTACCCGAAACTACCGACCAGGGCATCCGCGACACCGCCGCCGAGTTGCAGAGCGCGCTACCCGAGGGTGCAGTCGCTTCGTATGGCGGCGACCTGTACGCCACCTCGATTCCCGGCTTCACCGTGACCGAGGCCCTCGGTGTGGTGATCGCCTTCATCGTGCTCATCTTCACCCTCGGCTCGTTGATCGCAGCCGGTATGCCGCTGATCATCGCCATTCTCGGCGTCGGGGTGAGCATCGCGGGCCTGTTCTTCACCACCGCGTTCATCCCGATGACCTCCACCACCCCGATGCTTGCGCTGATGCTCGGCCTCGCGGTCGGCATCGACTACACGCTCTTCATCGTCAGTCGTCACCAGGAGCAGCTGCGTTCCGGGCTTGCCGTGCGCGAGTCCATTGCCCGGGCCACCGCCACCAGTGGCTCCGCCGTTGTCTTCGCCGGTATCACGGTGATCATCGCCCTGGTCGGGCTGTCGGTGGCTGGCATCCCCTTCCTCACCGCGCTGGGTGTGGCGGCCGCGGCGGGAGTTGCCGTTGCGGTGCTGATTGCGGTAACGCTTACCCCGGCGATTCTCGCTATGGCGGGTATGAAGATCCTGCCGAAGAAACAGCGTGCGTTGCTCGCGAATACGGGCACGGCAGATGCGGTGGTGGGTGGATCCGCGCGTTCCGTCACCGATGCTTCAGCTGGGGGCGGTGCGGCAGGATCCACCCCCCGCCCCAACCGTGCCGAACGCTTCTTCGGCGGCTGGGTGCGCACCGTCACCCGCAAGCCGCTCATTACCATTGCTGCCGTGCTGGTGACCCTCGGCGTCGCCTCCATCCCCGTGCTTGACCTGCGCCTCGCGCTGCCCGGTGCCGAGCAGCTGCCAACCAGCAACCCCGCCCGCGTCACCTACGACCTCACGGGGGAGCACTTCGGTGCGGGCGCGAATGGCCCGCTGCTGCTCACCGGTTCGATCATCACCAGCACCGACCCGCTGGGGTTGATGGATGACCTCGCCGACGAGGTGCGCGCGATCCCCGGCGTTGCCGAGGTGCCGCTCGCAACCCCCAACCAGGGCGCAGATACCGGCATTATTCAGGTCGTGCCAGAGGAAGGCCCGCAGGCGGTCAGTACCAGTGAGTTGGTCGCTGAACTGCGCGCGCACCATGATGAGTGGGAAGAGAAGTACGGTGTCAGCCTCGCCGTGACCGGTTACACGGCCGTGGGTATTGACGTCTCGAACCTGCTCTTCGAGGCGCTGCTGCCATTCGGTGTGCTGGTGGTGGGTCTGTCGCTGGTACTGCTCGCGATGGTATTCCGTTCCGTGTGGGTGCCGCTGAAGGCTACGCTGGGCTACCTGCTCTCGGTCGGTGCCGCGTTTGGCGCCGTGGTCGTGGTGTTCCAGTGGGGCTGGTTTGCAGACCTCCTGCACGTGAACTCGCTCGGGCCCGTGCTCAGCTTCATGCCCATCATTTTGATGGGTGTGCTGTTCGGCCTCGCCATGGACTACGAAGTGTTCCTGGTGTCCCGCATTCGAGAAGAAGTCGTACACGGTGCCGATAGTCGCACCGCGATTCGCCGCGGTTTCATCGGGTCTGGCCCCGTCGTCACCGCCGCCGCCATCATCATGTTTGCCGTGTTCGCTGCGTTCGTGCCCGAAGGTGACCCCTCGATCAAGGTCATCGCGCTGGGGCTCGCCGTGGGCGTCTTCGTCGACGCTTTCATCGTGCGCATGACCCTCGTGCCCGCTGTGCTGCAACTGCTTGGCGACCGCGCCTGGCGTATGCCGCGCTGGCTCGATCGCTTGCTGCCGTCATTTGATTTGGAGGGCGAAGGCCTCGCCCGAGAACTCGCGCACGCGCAGTGGCCTGCAGACCAGCCAGACGCCCGCATCGCCAGTGAACGGCTCGTGCTGCCCGGCCAGCTCGCGGTGCCTGACCTGCGAGTAGCTGCCGGCGAGGCGTTGCTGCTCAAGCCAGCCGAGCCGTTCTCGGCGAAGCTGGCTGAGGTACTCAGTGGGCGTGGGCCGATCCACACCGGCACCGTGAAGGCGGTGGATCTGCTGCTGCCAGAACGCGCCGCCACTCTGCGCGCCCGCGCGGCGTGGGCGACCCCGTCGTCACTGCGCGAGGCGCTTGCGGATCGCCCGGCGCTGCTGGTGCTTGACCTGCGCGGCTACGCCAGTGCTGGGCTGGCGCACGCCGAAGAGATCGAGGCCGTCCGCTCAATGCTCAGCGCCCGCGTCGTCGAAGCAGACCGTGGCGATGCCCCCGCGGTGACGTGTGTGGTGCTCGGAGACCGTGACACCGCTGTGCGCGTCCTGCCCGCGGGCACACCGCTGGTCAGACCCGGTGACGCGGCACCGCCCGTCACCGAACCCACAGTTTTTGCTGCATCGACGACTGAGGAGGCCACCCGATGAGCGCGACACTTGCTCGCTTGCGCGGCACGAAGCCTGTGAGCTGGCGCACCGTGCTCGGCCTCGTGCTGGTGCCGCTGACCGCCGCAGGCCTCCTGCTGTGGGGGCTCTGGAACCCTACTGAGCGTCTGGACACGGTGACCTCCGCAGTCGTGAACCTTGACGAACCTGTGGAAGTTGATGGGCAGCTCGTGCCGATGGGCCGGGTGCTCGCCGGCGAGCTGATCGGCGGTGACGCCGAGACCAACTTCACCTGGCTGCTCACCGACGAAGAGGATGCCGCTGCGGGTCTCGACGACGGGCGCTATGCCACCGTCGTGACGATTCCCGAGAACTTCTCGAGCGCCGCCACTTCGCTCTCGCGCGGTGCCGACGAGGCCGAGACCGCCACGATCGACATCGCCACCAGTGAGCGCGGCAGGCTGCTCGATTCCGCGCTCTCGGGCATCGTCACCTCTACGGCGACCGCGGTGCTGAACGAGCAGCTCGGCGCGCAGTTCGTGGGCAACATCTTCGTCGGCTTCACCGAGCTCGGTGCGGGTATCGGCGAGGCCGCCGACGGCGCTTCGCAGCTCGCCGATGGTGGATCGCAGCTCGCCGACGGCGTCGCCGAGCTGGCCTCTGGCGCCGCGGAGCTCTCGGCGGGCACCGGGCAGCTGGCCGGCGGCGGAGGCGCCCTCGTCTCGGGTGCGAATGAGCTCGCGAACGGGGCGTCCGCGCTCTCGAGCGGAGCCGCGCAACTCGCCACCGGGTCCCGTGCCGCGGCCACCGGCGGCGCGGAGCTCGCCACCGGTATCGAGCAGTACACGGGCGGGGTGAATCAGGCGATCACCGGCCTGCAGGATGGCGCCGCTGCGGCCGTGGCGCCGCTGCAGCAGCTCTACGCCGCCATCGACGCGGGCATCGTGCCGCTGCCGCCCGATCAGAACAAGGCCGAGGTGCTGGCCGGCTTGGCCGTGCTGATCGATTCCCTGTCGGCAGCTGCAACCGATGGGCCAGACAACGAGCTCACCCGATTGAAAGCTGCTGGCAGCGCGCTCGCAACGGGGGCACGCGCCTCCGCCGACGGGCAGGCGCAGCTGGCCTCGGGCCTCGACGGCCTCGCCGGCGGGCTGAGCCAGTACGCGACCGGAGTAGCGCAGTACGCCAGCGGTATCGCCCAGTACGCCGACGGCGTGAGCCAGCTCGCCGCCGGCACGCCCGCGCTCGCCGATGGCGCCGCGCAACTCGCCGACGGTGCCCGTCAGTCCGCCGACGGGCAAGCGAGCCTCGCAGACGGACTGCGCACCGCGGCCGATGGGATTCCGGCGTACACCGACACCGAGCGCGAGACCATGGCCGAAACCGCGGTGACGCCGGTGCGCGCGGAGGGCACCAGCGACGAGCTCTTCAACGCGGCCGGCGTGCCGCTCTTCGCCGGGATCGCACTGTGGGCGGGGGCCTTGGCGGCCTTCCTCGTGCTGGCACCCCTGTGGCGCCGCACGCACGACGCGGCCCGCGGGGTCACGGCGATCACCCTGCGCAGCGCACTGCCCGCGATCGGCATCGGCGCCGCCCAGGGGGCACTCGCCGGTGCAATCCTGCCCTTCGTGCTCGGCTACGACCTGGCCCAGGGTCTCGGCTTCTTCGCCCTCGCGCTCATCGCCGGCATCTCCTTCGCGCTCGTCAACCAGGGCCTGTCGGCGCTGCTGGGCGGGTTCGGCAGGTTCCTCTCCTTCGCGGTGCTGGTGATCGGCTTCGCGATCGGGGTCATCTCGACCGCGCCTCCGCTGCTGCAGGCCATCGGCGACGGCAGCCCGCTCGGTGCGCTGTTCGCCGGATTCCAGGCGGTGGCCAGCGGCACGGGCGGCGGTGGATTGGCCATTGCACTGCTCGTGGTGTGGGCGCTCGGGGGGCTCGCGCTTACCGCCTTCGCGGTGGCCCGGGCCCGCAGACGCCCCGCAGAATGAACCCTGATTGAACGGTCGGTGAAGGGGGCCCCGCGGGGCCCCCTTCACCGTGCGCGGTCGGGCAAGATAACAATATGGTTACTTCTCCGGCGCCCATCGACGTGCGCGACGAGCCCCGTGGGCGGCGCACTTCCGGGCTCGGCGAGCTCGCTGATCCGCCCACCGGGCCAGCGCTCACGCGCGCCCGCCCGCACGCCACCGCAATGCTCTTCATGAAGGCTGGGAAGGCGCATGAGCCGGTGGCGGTGCCGCAGGTGCTGCTGGGCGCGGGGGAATTGCTGGTCGAGGTGGAGTTCGCCACCGTGTGCAGTTCCGACATTCACACGGCGCTCGGGCATCGGGTGGAGCCGACCCCCGCAGTGCTCGGGCACGAGGCCGTCGGGCGCGTCGTCGCCATCGGCGGCGTGGTTCCCGCGATCGACCGCATTCCTCTGGTGCCCGGCGACCGCGTGGTGTGGTCGGTGGTCGCCCCATGTGGAACGTGCGACCGCTGCGTCCGCGGTATGCCGCAGACCTGTCGCACGGTGCGCAAATACGGGCACGCGCGGATCGGGCAGGGCTGGGAGCTGACGGGTGGATTCGCCACCCATGTGCACCTGCGCGCCGGCACCGCCGTGGCGCGCGTCGAGACCGAGATCCCGGCGGCTGTGCTGGCGCCTGCGGGCTGCGGCGTCTCGACCGCCTGGGCTGCACTGGCCGCGGCCGAACGCACGGTCTCGCTGCACGATGCCACGGTGCTGGTGATCGGCGCCGGGCTGATCGGCCTGGCGGCCACGGCGATGGCGCGCCAGCGGGGGGCGACCGTGATCGTCGCCGAACTCGACGCCGAACGCCGCGAATTGGCGCGCCGTTTCGGCGCACACGCGGTGATCGATCCCGCCGTAGGAGAGACCGCTGCCACGGTGCTGGGCGGCGCGAACCTCGCCGACCGGCCACAGATCGACGCGGTGATCGAGGCATCCGGCTCACCCCTCGCGGTCGCCGCCGGACTCGATGCCGTCGGCGCCGGTGGTGTGGTGGTGCTCGTGGGCAGCGTCTTCCCAACCGATCCGGTGGCGCTCGTGCCCGAACGCCTGGTGCGCGCGCAGGTCACGGTCACCGGGGTGCACAACTACGCCCCCGAGCATCTGAGCGGCGCCCTCGACTTCCTGCGGGAACACTGGAGATCCGCGCCCTTTGAGCAGTTGGTGGGCCGGGTGTATCCGCTCGCCGAACTCGACGCGGCTCTCGAACGCGCGGCCCTCTACCGCGAGGTGCGCGTCGGCATCACCCCCGCCGCCCTGCGTCAGCGATAGAGCCGCCGCAGCGCGCTAGGGCACCCGGCGCAGCCACTCCTCGGTGGCGAATTTCTTCTCCACGAGCCGTTCGGCGGCGTCGTATTCGCCCTCGGTGACGGTGCCGCGGGTGCCCCCGTGCCGCCGCACGAAGACGTCGAGCATGCGCTCGATGATCTCGGTGCGCGCGAGGCCGGTCTGGGTGCGGAGCGGATCCACCCGCTTCTGCGCACTCGCGATGCCCTTGTCTGAGAGCTTCTCGCGACCGATGCGCAGCACCTGCGTCATCGCCTCACCATCCATGTCGTAGGCCATGGTGACGTGGTGCAGCACCGCACCCGAGGCGAGGCGCTTCTGCGCGGCGCCGCCGATCTTGCCGTGCGGGCTGGTGATGTCGTTCAG
>CAZTBS010000038.1:0-13948 GCA_964612125.1 uncultured Leucobacter sp.
CAAATGAGATCCCTCACTGGGAATGTTTCGACCACACCGGTTCGTATCTTGGTCGCTTCTGCATCAAGGCCAGCAACGTGTTCCAGCTCGGCACCCCGCGCATCGCCCTCGCCCAGAGACCCGCAGTAGCGATAGCGCGGTGAGTATGGCTGTCTCGGCAAGCCCGGTACCAGTGTCGCCCGCCGCAGCCAACTCGACACCTACTGCCCGATTGTGAGCGTGCCTCGGCAGAGCCGCGCGACCACACATGCGACGGGATCCACCCGTCTGCGATGAATGTCAGTGGTCAATGGTTCACTAACAACATGACCAGCACCGCAGCGATCAGCACCGAGTTCGGCACCCACGTGCCGCGCCCAGTGCTGGCTGATCGCGAGGCGCTGCTGGAGCAGATCGAGGCGAATGAACGCGCAATGCGTCGGCTCAGCGCCGAGCGTTTGCAGCTCTTCGCGGAACTGCTCGATATCGCTGCGATTGCTGCCGACACCGAGGCAAATGACGAGTGGTTGCCGGTTGGCGAGCGTGGGGATCTCGAGTATCGTGCGTTGCGGGCCGAAGTGGCGGCCAGTCTGCGGGCCACTGAGTACCAGGTCGGTCGTGACATCGATTTTGCACACACGCTCACCACGGAGTACTGGCAGGTGTGGCAGGCCCTCGACTCGGGCGCGATCTCTGAGCGGCATGCGCGCGTGGTCGTTGATGCCGGGATGGCGCTCGGCTGCGACCCTTCCGCGAAGACGCAGGCAGCGCGCGACGCGTACGTGCAGGGCATCTTGCCCGCGGCTGCGCAATCGACCCCGGCGCAGTTGCGCCCACTGGCACAGCGAGTCGCCGAGCAGTTCGCGGAGCGCTCCCTCGATACCCGGCACGCCGAGGCGCGCACGCGGCGGCGTGTGGTCGTTGCCGAAGCGGCTGACGGCATGGCAGATCTCTACGCCCACCTGCCCGCCGTCGAGGCGTACACGATCAAACATCGCCTCATGCAGATGGGCAAGCAGGTTGCCCAGATAGATCACAGCCGCTCACGCGATGAGATCCACGCAGACATCTTCACCGATCTCCTCGTCACCGGCACGCCCGAACACCACGATGCACTGGTGCGCTCCGGCAACGCCACTAGCCTCGGCGCGGTGCGCGGGCAGGTGCAGATCATCTGCGGGTGCGACGCACTCGTGTGCGGGGTGCAGTCACAAGCTTCCGATCTGCCTGATCACACCGATCACCCTCACGCTCAGCACTCACCGCGCTTCCCGCGCCCTGCCCAGCCCGAACTCGTCGGGTATGGCCCCATCGACCGCACCTCAGCGCGCACCCTCGCCGGGCATGCGCATGCGTGGGAGGTCATCAGCATCGAGGCCACCACCGGCGCAGTACTCACAGTGGATCGCTACCGCCCGTCTGAGCAAATGCGACGCCTACTCGGGGCACGCGACACCCACTGCCGGTTCCCCGGGTGTCGGGTACCGCTCGCCCGGTGCGATCTCGACCACACCATCGACGCTGCCCGCGGCGGCCCCACCGCAACAGATAATCTTGCGCATTTGTGCCGCTCGCATCACACACTAAAACACCACTCGGGCTGGCGGGTACAGCAAGAGACTGGCGGCGTTTTACGGTGGATCTCCCCCGCCGGTCGCACCCACATCGACCGACCGCCCAGTCTCGTGCACTTCACGTCACCGCCGAGCCCACCGATCCCGCCGGCTCCGCCACCCTGGTAGGAGCAGAGACGACGCACGTCACACGGTCGGTGTGCGTGTCAGAACGCCTGCTCGATCCACCCATCACCCGAAATTGGCTCGCCGAGCATCTCGCCCTCGACTGCGGCGATGCCCTCGTAAATCGGTGCACCCGAGACCGCGAATTCCTGGTCGGGCAGGCGCGAGGTCACGGTGATCTCGGCGTCAAACGACGGAATCTCGACCAAGAACTGCTGCGCGTAACCGCGATTCGTGCGCGGACTCACCCACAGCTCACCGATCGGGGTGATGGTGCTCGCCACGTAGTAGATGTCACCATCGGGGTTCTGAATCGTGACGTACGCGTCAACACTCACGCCGATCTCGGGCTTGTACCCCTCGCCGATGATGCCAGCGTTTGAGAGGGTGTAGCCGTTGTCGAGTTGCATGTCTTGCAGCAGCCACCGCACGCGGGTGTCGGAGGTACCACCGCCAAAGTTGCCGTACTCGTGATCCATCCAGGTGGTGCCGGTAACTTCGAATTCTTCGCCGTCGATGGTGATGGTGCCCGACGCCGCGAGCCGGGTGTACGAGAAGTAATAGTTGGTCTCGGTGATGTCGTGCACGGTGGCCTTCGGCTCGATACCGGTACCGAACACAAAGAACGGGCGACCCTGCTGCGAGAACGTCAGGTCAAACTCCACCTCGGTGAGGGTGGGGTCGTCGACCAACAGCGATTGCACGCGGATGTTCTGGCTGGGATCCGCCTGCGGTGCCGTCATCGACACCCAGTTGCGCACCGCGACCGCCTCGGCACCGCTGCCGTCGCCGCCGCGCAGGGTGACGGTAGGTGTCTCGGTGTAGCCACTGCCGGGCTGCAGCAGCACGATCTGCCCCACCCCACCATTTTCGTCAAGCACCGCGAGCGCTGATGCACCCGAACCGTCGCCCTCGATCACCACCTCCGGCGCTTCGGTATAGCCACTGCCGGGGTTCGTCACGGTGAAGCCGCCGACCACCCATGACGGGTCGCCGATGCGCGCGTACCAGTCTTTCGAGGGGTCACCCTCAGCCCAGCTGGCGACATCGAAATTGCCAATCGGCTTCGGCACGTACACCTGGGTGCGCTCGTAATGCTCGCCGGTTTCGGCGTCGGTGAGTGACACCTGCGTCATCGCGAAGCTCTGCCCCACAAACGACGCGGCGTTGATTTCGAAGCCAAACACGCGGTCGCCGGCACGCAGCGTGCCAATGTGCCACCACCATTCGGTGGGCGCGTCTTTGTGCCGATACATGTCTTTCGGCACGCTCAGCACCACGTTCTCTTCGGGCACTGGATCGGGCATCGTGTCGCCCGTCCACAGCGGGTTCGCGGGGACCGCTCCGCTGGGTGCGCGCACCCCGCCCGGCCAGTCAAGTGCGAGGGTGGATGCCAGCAGCACCGCAACCAGGCTCATCGCACCGAGCACCACGGGTGTGCCGGTAGTGATGGGCGTGCGCTTTTCGACTGACGTGACGTTGGAGTGCCTGCTGCGTCTGCGCACGAGCACCACGGCGAGTGCGATCAGCAAGATTACGACGGCCGCCACCGCCATCAGCCACCAGGCAAGCGGCGCGAACTGGTCTTGCGCAAACAGGCCGATGCCCAGGGCGACGGCGGCGAGCGCCATCATCAGGCTGAGCAGCTTCAGCGCCCAGGTGGGGAGCGCGGTGATCCACGTCACACCGCGGGCCACGATCCACCGCGGCGGGGCAAACAAGCCGAGCAGACCGAGCTTCAGCGCAACCAGTGCGGTGAGCCCCCCGATGATCCACAACGCGACGATCACGATCTCCCCCAGACTGTGCAGCTTTGATGCTGTTACGCCACATCCTAGGCGCTAGGCGCACACCCACGAACAAGATCAACCGCGCATCAGAATGGGCTGACGCATCTCGAGGGCAAACGTCCACAACTACTTCACCCAGGGTCTTCATTCTGAGAGGCGAGTTCCTGACTCCTCTCACGCCCAGATACTCTCCGCTATCCTTCACACGAACGCGCACAGAAAAGCAGGAGTCACTTGAACATCGTGGTGTTTGGAGCAAGCGGCGGAGTCGGGCAGCACGTGGTTCGGCATGCCTTAGCCGGCGGCCACGAGGTGACCGCGTTCGTACGTACACCAGAGAAACTGCATGTGCACGACGGTGTCACCGTGGTGCAGGGCGACGCCTTCGATGCCGCGGCGGTGGCTGCTGCGATCGCCGGCCAAGACGCAGTGATTTCGTGCCTGTCTTCTTCGGCGCCCATGAAAGCTTCCACCGAGCTCGCCGATATGACACGCAACATTGTGGCCGGCATGCAGCAGGCGGGGGTGGATCGCATCGCGTACTGCGCCTCAGCCGGAGTCGACGGTGAACTGACCGGGGCAGTCGGCAAGTCCATCATGTGGATGCTGCGTCACCCGCTGGCAGACCACCGGGCGGCACTGCAGGTCATCAGCGATGCCGGGCTGAACTTCACCATCGCGCGCCCGACCGGGCTCTCGAATGACGCCTTCGACCCGAACTACCTCGAGGCGATGACGGGCATGCCGGCAGGCATGCGCTCGATCCCCCGCGCCTCAGTGGCGCACTTTCTGGTGAAAGCAATCGAACAGCCTGAGGTGTACAGCCGCGCGTCGGTGGGTCTCGCGCTCGGCAAGGGCTAGTCACACCGCACTGTGCGGCTACTCACACCGCGCTGTGCAGCTCCGCCACCGGCACGCATTTCACTCTCGAATTACGACAGGATGTTACGGCCGATTTTTTGATCCGGCGTGCCATCGTGCATCGTTGTATATATGGCTGAAACTTCTGCTGCGCTCGCAACCGCGCCCGCCGGTCGCGTCACGATCGAGGGCGTCGAGCGCACCTTCCCCACCAAAGACGGTGCGCGCACGGTCTTGCGTGACCTCAGCCTCGACATCGTACCCGGCGAGATCATCGCGGTCGTCGGCGCATCTGGCTGCGGTAAGTCAACGCTGCTGCGGCTAATCGGTGGCCTCGACACCCCCACCGCAGGCACCATCACCCTCGACGATGCCGCGGTGCGCGCGCACGACGATTCCACCGCGATCGCCTTCCAAGAACCGCGCCTCATGCCCTGGCGCACCATCGCGCAGAACGTGGCCATCGGCCTGCCTCGCGGCACCCGCGGCCGCGACGCGAAGGATCGCGTTGCCGAGCTGCTCGACCTCGTCGGCCTCAGCCACGCCGCAGACCAGCGCCCGCGCGAGGTCTCAGGGGGGATGGCGCAGCGCGCCTCGCTCGCCCGGGCTCTCGCCCGCAATCCGCAGGTGCTGCTGCTCGACGAGCCCTTCGGTGCGCTTGACGCGCTAACTCGCCTCAACATGCACGATCTACTGCTCGACATTCACCGTGCGCAGCCCACCACGATCGTGCTGGTGACCCACGATGTCGAAGAAGCGCTCTACCTTGCCGACCGCGTGTTGATGCTGCGCAACCTGCACGCCGCTGCCACTGAGCCAGAGCGCCCCCGCGCACAGGTGGTCGCCCTCGGCTCATCGTCGGGGATCGGTGCGCTCGGATCCGCCCGCAGCACCGAACTCGTCACAGAAACCCCCACCGCCGCGCCCAGCCGTACCGGCTCGATCGCTCGCCTCGTGTCGGTACCCGGCACCCGGCCCCGCGATCGCGGCGCGCGCACCTTCACCGATCTTCGCACCAGCCTGCTTGAAGGCCTGGGCGTACACAAGCTCACGACAAAGGAGAACTAGATGAGCACCGTCACCAAGAAATCCATTTCCGCAACCATTCTTGCCGGAGTGATGGCGCTCGCGATGACCGGCTGCGTGCAGGGCGAAGGCAGCACCACTGCCGACACCGGCGCAGCTGAAGCTGGCGCGTGGTCGACCGACACGCTGTCGCTGGACTGGGCCACCTACAACCCGCTGAGCCTGATCGTCAAGGATCAGGGTCTGATCGAAGAGGCGCTCGGCGATGACGTCACCGTGGAGTGGGTGCAGTCGGCGGGCAGCAACAAGGCGAACGAGCTGCTGCGCTCGGGCTCGATCGACGTGGGATCCACCGCGGGTTCTGCCGCCCTGTTTGCCCGCGCCAACGGCTCCCCCATTCAGGTCATCGACATCTTCTCGCAGCCCGAATGGGCGGCCATCGTGGTCGGCGCAGACAGCAACATCACCGATGTTGCAGACCTCGCAGGCACCTCGGTTGCCGCGACCAAGGGCACCGACCCCTACTTCTTCCTGCTGCAGGCATTCGAAGAGGCTGGCCTCAGCATCTCCGACGTTGAGGTGCAGAATGTGCAGCACGCCGACGGTCGCGCCCTGCTCGAGGGTGGATCGGTGCAGGCGTGGGCTGGGCTCGACCCGATCATGGCCGCTGCCGAGGTGGAGTCCGGCGCGCAACTCATCTACCGCAACGTTGATTTCAACACCTACGGCTTCCTGAACGCCACCGAGGAGTTCATTACCGAGCACGCGGATGTCGCGCAGGTGGTCGTTGACGCCTACGAAGAGGCCCGCATCTGGGCGCTGGAGAACCCGGAAGAAACCGCGCAGCTGCTCGCTGACGCCGCATCGATTGACATCGAGGTGGCCCGCACCGTGATCAACGAGCGTTCGAACCTCGACGTGTCGGGCGTGCCCGGAAAGGCGCAGCTCGAGGTGCTGCGCAAGATCGCCCCGATCATTGCCGAATCCGGCGATGTGGCTGGCGGCCAGGCAACGCTGGACGTGGCCATCGACACGATCATCTTCGACGAGTTCGCTCTCAAGGCAACCGAATGAGCGCAAGCTCAACCACGACCACAGGGGCGGCGCAGCAGCGTACGCCCCTGTGGTCGCGTCCGTGGGTGAAGATCGGCGGCGGGTTTTTGGTGCCGATCATCATCATCGGTGCCTGGCAGTTCGTCACCGCCACCGGCATCGTGCCGCCCTACCGCCTCCCCAGCCCGTGGTCGGTGGTCGAGGCGGCGGTCGATCTGATTCAGCGCGGTCAGCTGTGGCTGCACATTGCGATCTCGGTGCAGCGCGTCTTCATCGGCTTCGCGGTGGGATCCGCCATCGCGCTCGCCTTCGCCGCAATCGTGGGGCTGTCACGCGCGGGTTCCGTGCTGCTGGCGCCCACGCTTGTCGCACTGCGCGCCGTGCCGTCACTCGCCTGGGTGCCGCTACTGATTCTGTGGCTGCAGGTGGGCGAGGAGTCGAAGATCACACTGATCGCGATTGGCGCGTTCTTCCCGGTGTACACGACCGTCGCCGACGCGCTGCGCCACGTGAACCCGCAGCTAGTCGAGGCAGGTCGCACCTTCGGCTTGCGCGGCTGGTCATTGTTCCGCACCGTGCAGCTGCCCGCGGTAGTGCCCTCGGTGGTGTCGGGCCTGCGCCTCGCCCTCGCACAGGCATGGCTGTTCCTCGTCGCCGCCGAGCTGCTCGGTGCCTCCATGGGCCTGGGCTGGATGCTGAATGACTCGCAGCAGACCGGGCGTGTGGATCGCATTCTGCTCGCGATTGTGCTGCTGGCCCTGCTGGGCACCATCACCAACGCGATTCTGGTGCTGTTCGAGAAGGCGGTGCTGAAGCGATGGATGTAACCGAGGAGGCCCGCCTCGTCGAAACGCGCAGCTTTGCCCCGAGTGCCCCCTTCACGGCGCAGGCCAACGTTGACGCCAGCATCTACGCCGAGGCACAGGCCGACCCCATCGCATTCTGGGAGCGCGCTGCCGCACGGCTGCAGTGGGAAACCCCCTGGCACACCGCACACCAGTGGTCACCGCCGGTGGCCGGCCCCAACGGCCTCACCGTGCCGCAGGCAAGCTGGTTTGTGGGTGGGCGCCTGAATGTCGCGGTGAACTGTGTGGATCGCCATGTCGCCGCTGGCAACGGCGACAAGGTGGCGCTCTTCTTCGAGGGCGAACCCGGTGACCGCGTCGCCGTCAGCTACGCCGATCTGCAGCGCCGCGTGGCGCAGGCCGCGCACGGACTGACCGCGCTCGGCATTGAGCCGGGCGACCGCGTGGTGGTGTACCTGCCGGTGCTGATCGAAACCGTGGTGATCGCCCTCGCGTGTGCGCGTATCGGCGCCGTGCACTCACTCGTGTTCGGCGGGTTCTCAGCCGAGGCGGTGCGTTTCCGGCTCGAAGACACCGGCGCCAAGCTGCTGGTCACGAGCGACGGGCAACATCGGCGCGGGCAGCAGGTCGAGGTGAAGTCGGCCGCAGACGCCGCCGCCGCAGATCTGCCGCACCTCGAGCACGTGCTGGTGGTGCGCCGCACCGGCCAAGACGTGCCGTGGACGGCTGGCCGCGACGTGTGGTGGCACGAGGCCATTGACACCCAGCCGGAGCAGCACGAGGCTGTCGCGTTTGACTCCGAGCACCCGCTGTTCATCATTTACACCTCGGGCACCACCGGTAAGCCGAAGGGGCTCGTGCACACCTCGGGCGGTTACCTCACGCACGCGAGCTGGGCGCACTGGGCGCACTTTGACGCAAAGCCGAGCGATGTGCACTGGTGCACCGCCGATCTGGCCTGGGTCACCGCGCACACCTACGAGATCTATGGGCCGCTCTCGAATGGCCTGACGCAGGTGATTTACGAGGGCACACCCGACACCCCCGACCGGGAGCGTCATCTCGAAATCATCGAGCGCTACGGTGTGACGGTCTATTACACGGCGCCGACCCTCATTCGCACCTTCATGACCTGGTTCGGTGACACGCTGCCCGCGGGCCACGACCTCTCCACGATTCGCCTGCTCGGCACCGTCGGCGAGGCGATTAACCCCGAGGCGTGGATGTGGTTCCGTCGCAATTTCGGGCGCAACGAGACCCCCGTGGTCGACACCTGGTGGCAGTCAGAAACCGGTGCTGCGATGGTGGCCCCGCTGCCCGGTGTCACCGTGCTGAAACCCGGCTCCGCAACCGTGCCGCTGCCGGGCATAGACATGGCGGTGGTCGACGAGGCGGGCGTTCCGGTCGCACCCGGCCGCTCGGGCACGCTGGTTGCCCGCCGCCCGTGGCCGGGCATGGCCCGCACCGTGTGGGGTAACCCCGAGCGTTACCGCGACTCCTATTGGGCCCCCTATGCCGGGCTGGGCGAACACGGCGCCTACTACGTCGCCGGTGATGGCGCCACGATCGATGCCGACGGCTACATCTGGATCCTCGGCCGCCTCGACGACGTGGTGAACGTCTCGGGCCACCGGCTCTCCACCATCGAGATCGAATCGGCGCTCGTCGCGCACCCGGCCGTCGGCGAGGCGGGAGTCACCGGCATTGCCGATCCACTCACCGGGCAAGCCGTCGCCGCGTTCGTGGTCGACGGTGCCGCGGGCAGCGCCGATCCCGAGGTGCTGCGCGCCGAGGTGGCGCGCGCGATCGGGCCCATCGCCAAGCCGAAGGTGATCGTGCGGGTGCCCGAACTACCGAAAACCCGCTCCGGCAAGATTCTGCGCCGACTGCTCGCCCAGCTGTGGCAGGGCGATCCACTCGGCGACACCACCAGCCTGCAAAACCCCTGGGCCGTTGACGGCGTGCGCGAAGCCGTGCGCCAGGCGCAACAGAAGGAGAACACATGAGCGAGCACAAGTTCGGGTTCCGCACCCGAGCCCTCCACGCGGGCGGCACCCCCGACGCGGCCACCGGCGCGCGCGCCGTGCCGATCTACCAGACCACCTCATTCGTGTTTGACAACGCGAAGGATGCGGCCAACCTGTTCGCCCTGCAGAAGTACGGGAACATTTACTCGCGCATCGGTAACCCCACCGTCGCTGCGCTCGAGGAGCGCATCGCTTCGCTGGAGGGTGGCATCGGCGCCGTTGCGACCGCGAGCGGCATGTCGGCCGAGTTCATTACCTTCGCCGCGCTGGTGGGGCACGGAGACCACGTCGTCGCCTCGGCACAGCTCTACGGTGGCACCGTGACGCAGCTCGATGTGACCCTGCGCCGCTTCGGGGTCGACACCACCTTCGTGGCCAGCTCCGAACCCGAGGAATACCGCAAGGCCATTCGTGCCAACACCAAGGTGCTGTACGTCGAGGTGATCGGTAACCCGGGCGGCGAGATTGCCGACCTTGAGGGGCTCTCCGCGGTGGCGCACGAGGCTGGCATTCCGCTGGTCGTCGATTCCACGCTTGCCACGCCGTACCTGGTGCGCCCGATCGAGCACGGTGCTGACATCGTGATCCACTCGGTGACGAAATTCTTGGGCGGTCACGGCACCACCCTCGGTGGCATCGTCGTCGAAGCGGGCACCTTCAACTGGGGCAACGGCAAGTTTCCGACGATGACCGAACCCGTCGAATCGTACGGCGGCATCAAGTGGTGGGATAACTTCGGCGAGTATGGCTTCCTGACGAAGCTGCGCAGCGAGCAGTTGCGCGATATCGGCCCGGCGCTCAGCCCGCAGTCGGCGTTCAACCTGCTGCAGGGCGTCGAGACGCTGCCGCAGCGTATCGACGCACACGTTGCCAACGCTCGCATTGTCGCCGAGTGGCTGGCGAGTGACCCCCGCGTGTCGTTCGTGACCTGGGCGGGGCTCGATGGGCACCCGCACCAGGAGCGGGCGCAGAAATACCTGCCGCTCGGGCCAGGCTCGGTGTTCGCCTTCGGCGTGCGCGCCACCGGTGAGTTCGCTTCCGAGGACGAGCGCGTGCAGGCGGCCCGTGCCACCGGCGAGAAGTTCATCGAGTCGCTGCAGTTGGCGAGCCACCTCGCCAACATTGGCGATGCGCGCACGCTGGTGATCCACCCGGGATCGACCACACATCAGCAGCTGACGGCCGAGCAGCTCGTCGCGGCTGGCGTGCCCGCAGACCTCATTCGCATCTCGGTCGGTATCGAAGACCCCGAAGACATTCTGTGGGATCTCGACCAGGCACTCACCATCGCAACAGGAGTCACCCGATGAACGCTTCCCAGACCCCCGCTGCCCCATTGTCGGGCGACGCTTGCGCGCTGCCCAGCGTGACCCCCGCGGCTGGCGCGGCTGAACAGGCGCCGCGCACCTGGCAGGGGCCGAGCGCTGCGGAACGGCTCGGCATGCTGCGTCGTGCGAAGTCGATCGCGATTGTCGGGGCGTCAAACAACCCGGCGCGCGCGAGCTACTTTGTGGCGACCTACCTGCTGTCGAGCTCACCGTACGAGGTGTACTTCGTGAACCCGATGGCCGACGAGATTCTTGGGCATAAGGCCTATGCGTCGCTAGCGGATCTGCCCGTCGTGCCCGACATCGTGGATGTCTTTCGCAAGCACGAGGATCTGCCCGGCGTTGCGCAGGAGGCGGTCGACATTGGTGCGAAGACCCTGTGGTTGCAGCTCGGTTCGTGGAACGAGGAAGCTGCCGCGATCGCGGAGGCCGCGGGCCTCGACGTGGTGATGGATCGCTGCGTGAAGATCGAGCACGCGCGCTTCCACGGCGGCCTGCACCTGGCGGGTTTCGACACCGGTGTGATCTCTTCGAAGCGGCAGGTCGTCGCGAGGTAGGCGCTACTCCCCCTGGTAGCGGGTCGCGGCCGTCTCTGCGTCAAGCTCGGCCGCGGCGCGCACCTCGTTCGTGCGACCGGCCTGCGTCAGCTCTTGCCCCGCGGCGCTCGCCGAAAACAGGTGCTTCAGCGCACGGGTGAGCGGCCGAAACCCCTCGGTTGCGACCGCCACGTCGGGAGCAGAGTGGTCAATGCCCCGAGCCGACAGCGCATCGGCGATTGCACCGGCGGCGAGGTAATCCTCGACCGCGAAGCCGCCCTCGGTATCGCCAGCGAGCACCAGGCTGATCGCGGTGCGTTGCCCGCGCGCGATCTGCTCCTCGGTGATGGCTTGCGCGGTCGCCGTGGCGTTCCGCAGCGAGCCCAGATAAACAGTCGGCTGCTGCGGAAGCGCGGCCGCCGCGGCGGCCAGATCCGGGGTGGATCCGATTGCGTCCACCACCACAATGATTTCGGCGGGTGCGAGGCGTTGCAGCCCCGCGTGCCCCCAACCGAGACGTACTTGATAGGTCGCTTGTGCCCGCACATCAGTCATAGTTTCAGCCTAGGGCAGCTGCTGGCGTGATCTGGCTGTGCGCAGCGCTGCGTCACAGCTTAGGGAAGCCCGGATCGGCATAGAATTGCGGCATGGGATACGAAGTCGAAAAGTCTGAAGAAGAGTGGCGCGCCGAGCTCGGCGATGAGCAGTACGCGGTGTTGCGTCAGGCAGCCACGGAGCGTGCGTGGACGGGTGAATTGCTCGACGAAGACCGCGCCGGGATCTACTCCTGCGCGGGCTGCGGCAACGAGCTGTTCGTGAGCGGCACGAAGTTCGACTCGAACTGCGGCTGGCCAAGCTTCTACGACGCGGTGCGCCCGGAAGCGGTCGAACTGCTCGAAGACACTTCCCTCGGCATGGTGCGCACCGAGGTGCGCTGTGCCCGCTGCGGTGGGCACCTCGGGCATGTCTTCCCCGACGGGTTCGGCACCCCGACCGGCAACCGCTACTGCATGAACTCGCTGGCGCTGAACTTCACCGAAGAAAACTGACGCCGCGATCCGCTGCAATTTTCTAACGCGCAGAAATAGTCATAAATTTCACCCCCAAATTCGGGGGTGACTCGGGTCCTTCCTCCTTCAGAGTGGAACTAGCGATCAAGATCACCGAACTTGTGAGCACGAACCACACCAGACGAAGGACTCAAAGATGACTGCGTACCAGAACGACATCGCCGCCGTGACGGCCCTGAAGGAGCAGTACGGCTCCGCGTGGGATGCGATCAACCCCGAGCACGTCGCGCGCATGCGAGCACAGAACCGCTTCAAGACCGGCCTCGAAATCGCCCAGTACACCGCCGACATCATGCGGCGCGACATGGCCGAGTACGACGCCGACTCGTCGCTCTACACGCAGTCGCTCGGTGTGTGGCACGGCTTCATCGGGCAGCAGAAGCTGATCTCGATCAAGAAGCACCTGAAGACCACCAACAAGCGCTACCTCTACCTCTCGGGCTGGATGGTCGCTGCACTGCGCTCCGAGTTTGGCCCGCTGCCTGACCAGTCGATGCACGAGAAGACCGCGGTGCCGGCACTCATCGAGGAGCTGTACACCTTCCTGCGCCAGGCTGATGCCCGTGAGCTCGACCTCCTCTTCACGCAGCTTGACAATGCCCGCGCTGCGGGCGACGAGACCTCGATCGAGTTCATCCAGTCGCAGATCGATAACTTCGAGACGCACGTCGTGCCGATTATCGCCGACATCGACGCGGGTTTCGGTAACCCCGAGGCCACCTACCTGCTCGCCAAGAAGATGATCGAAGCGGGCGCCTGCGCGATCCAAATCGAAAACCAGGTGTCCGACGAAAAGCAGTGCGGCCACCAAGACGGCAAAGTCACCGTGCCGCACGAGGATTTCCTGGCGAAAATCAACGCGGTGCGTTACGCCTTCCTCGAGCTCGGCATTGACAACGGCATCATCGTGGCCCGCACCGACTCGCTGGGCGCAGGCCTCACGCAGAAGCTCGCCGTCACCCACACCCCGGGCGACCTCGGTGACCAGTACAACGCCTTCCTTGACGTTGAAGAGATCTCTGAGGCCGAGCTCGGCAACGGTGACGTGGTCATCAAGCGCGACGGCAAGCTGCTGCGCCCGAAGCGTCTGCCCAGCAACCTGTACCAGTTCCGCGCGGGTACCGGCGAAGACCGTTGCGTGCTCGACTGCATCACCTCGCTGCAGAACGGTGCAGACCTGCTGTGGATCGAGACTGAGAAGCCACACGTCGCGCAGATCGCTGGCATGGTGGATCGCATCCGCGAGGTGATCCCGAACGCGAAGCTCGTGTACAATAACAGCCCGTCCTTCAACTGGACCCTCAACTTCCGCCAGCAGGCCTACGACCTGATGGTGGAGCAGGGTCAGGACGTGTCGGCCTACGACCGCAGCAACCTGATGAGCGTCGACTACGACGGCACCGAGCTCGCCCAGCTCGCAGACGAGAAGATCCGCACTTTCCAGCAGGAGGGCTCAGCCCGCGCCGGCATCTTCCACCACCTCATCACCCTGCCGACCTACCACACGGCGGCGCTCTCCACCGATAACCTCGCGAAGGGCTACTTCGGGAACGAGGGCATGCTCACTTACGTACGGGACGTGCAGCGACAGGAGATCCGCCAGGGCATTGCGACGGTGAAGCACCAGAATATGGCTGGCAGCGACATTGGTGACAACCACAAGGAATACTTCGCTGGCGACGCCGCGCTGAAGGCCAGCGGCAAAGACAACACCATGAACCAGTTCAACTAGT
>CAZTBS010000039.1:0-12538 GCA_964612125.1 uncultured Leucobacter sp.
GCAACAGCGACGGTGTCACCGTGCACGAAGGCGAGTGCCGAAGGACCGGTCAGCTCGTCGTCGAAGGCAGTGATACCGGCGTTGTTCGCCGCAATCTTGGTCAGCGTGTTCTTCGCCACGGCGTACGTCGCGTGCTCACGAATGCTGTTGCGCAGCTCGCGCAGTTCAGCCACCGTGAGACCGCGGTACTCAGTCAGCAGTACGGCAGACGACTCTTCAAAGTTCTTCTGAAGGTCGGCGAGCCTAGCATCCTTCGTAGCCATGGCGCTCCTTAGCTTGTGAATCCTCGGGCGGCGGTTGCCTCCCGGGGGCCGGGCCGCCGCGCGAAACAAAAAAGCTCCGGCGCGCACGCACGGAGCTTCAGGGTGGATCGCGATCCACTCTCACACTTTCGTACCTGCGCTGGTCTTCGCTTGCGCGAACGTTCTGGGACTCTTACGAGCCACTACCGGCGGTCTTGGGCCAAGGATGAGCTTATCACAGCTTTGGGGTAGCTTCGCGCGTGACCTCGCCGGGGTGCTGCGGAACTGTTTCCATGCCGAGCGCGCGACCAGTGCCCTTAGTGCTCGCTCGCGCGCACCTGCCGAACGTGCCAGAACCGCAGCAGCTCGATCAGCACCACACCGACAGCGACGATTGCGAGCACGGCGAGGGCGAGCGGATCCGGCAGCCACCCGATCTCGAAGAACTGACGCGACCACGGGATCGCCCACACAATGCCGAGCCCCGCGTACATCGCCAGCACAATCAGCAGGCGGAACCAGTGGAACGGACGCGCCAGCACCGCGAGCACCCACAGTGCGATGCCCGCGAGCACCAGCGTGGAGGCTGATTGCATGTCGCGCACGTCAAAGGGTCCGAGACGCTCGCCCACGATATGCACGGTGATCAGCGCAGACGTCACGATGAGGCCTGAGGGGATCGCAAACATCAGCGAGCGCCGCAGGAATCCAGCCCGGTACCGCGACGCGTTCGGCATGAGCGCGAGGAAGAAGGCCGGGATACCGATGGTGAGGCCATCGGTGATCGACAGCTGGCGGGGCAGGAAGGGGAACGCCCACGCGAGCAGGCCAAAGATCACACCAATGCTCAACGCATACGTGGTCTTCGTGAGGAAGAGCATCGAGACGCGCTCGATATTGGCGATCACGCGACGCCCCTCTGCAACCACCCCGGGGAGGCGGTCAAAGCGCCCGTCGAGCAGCACCAGTCGCGCCACTGCCTTGGTGGCCTGTGCGGCGGTGTCGACCGCGATGCCCAGATCGGCTTCTTTGATGGCAAGGGCATCGTTGACCCCATCGCCGGTCATACCGACGACGTGCTGCTTCGACTGCAGAGCGCGCACCATCGCGAGTTTCTGGTCTGGGGTGACTCGCCCGAAGACGTGCTCGCGCTCCAGCACCTCGGCAAGTTCTGCCGTATCGGTGGGAAGCTCACGCGCATCAAATCCACCGTCGCAGTCGATACCGACCTCTCGCGCGACCGCAGCCACGGTACGCGGATCATCACCCGAGATGATGCGGATCCCGACGCCCTGCTCAGCGAAGTAACGCATGGTCTGCGGCGCATCGGGGCGCACTCGCTCGCGGAAGGTGATGAGCGCCACCGGCACGAGCTGCGCGGGCAGCGTGGGAGTGTCTGCCGGTGCACCGTTGTGCGCTGAGTGCGCGAGCAAGAGGGTGCGGAGCCCGGCAGCGGCGAGGCCGCCAGCGTCCTCGAGTGCTTGCACGGTGGCGGGATCCACGGAGGAGCGATCGAGCACGAACTCGGGTGCACCAAACACCCAGGTACCGGGGGCATCGCCCACCTGCACCACGAGAGCACTCCACTTCCACGCGGAGCTGAACGGAATCTCATGTGCGACGTCGAGCGGCTGCGCTGGCGCGTCAAAGCGTTCGGTGAGGCACTTCGCTGTGGCGTTGGCACCAGGGGCCCAACCGAGGTGCGCCAGCACCTGTTCCCAGCCCGGCACCTCGGTGCGCACGTCGATCGCGTCAAGCGTCAGCTCACCGGTCGTGATCGTGCCGGTCTTGTCCAGGCACAGCACATCGACGCGGGCGAGCCCCTCCACCGCAGGCAATTCCTGAATCAGCACATCACGGCGAGCGAGCGTGACCGCACCGACCGCGAAGGCAATGCTCGTCACCAGCACCAAGCCGAGCGGCACCGTCGCGATCACCGCGGCGATCGCACCGACCACCGCTTCGCGCCACGCGCCGCTCGTAAACGCCGTCTCCCAGCCACCAAAGGCCTGGACTTGACCGTTCGCCACGATCAGCACGACCGGGCCCAGCAGGATGGTGATCCACTTCAGCAGGCGATCAACGCTGCCGCGCAGCTCAGAACGCACCAGGGAGAAGCGTTGCGCCTGCGCGGTCAGGCTCGCGGCATACGAGTCGGCACCGACGCGCACCACTTCGGCGAGCCCGGATCCACCCACCACGCTCGAGCCCGACAGCACCTCGTCACCGTTGCGCTTCGCCACCGCATGCGACTCACCGGTGAGCAGAGACTCATCGAGTTCGAGGCCGCCGGGGCCGTTCTCGGCGGTATCAACGACGGTGGCATCAGCCGTCACCTGATCGCCCGCGCGCAACACGAGCACGTCACCCAGCACCACCTGGCCGAGGGGAATCTCATGCTCGTGCCCGTCGCGCAGCACGCGCGCCGTCGGCGCGTTGAGCACGGCGAGCCGGTCAAGCGTGCGCTTCGCCTGGAATTCCTGCACCACCCCGATCAGAGTATTGAAAAGCGCAGGCAGGCCAAACAGTGCGTCTTGCCAACGCCCGAGTGCCAGTAGCACGCCGAAGCCAGTGAACACGATGCCGTTGAAGAGGGTGAAAACATTCGCCCACAGGATTTGGCGGAGCGTGCGGCTACTCGAGTTTGGTTGCGCGTTGCCCCGACCTTCGGCGAGGCGCTGCTCGGCCTCCGCGGTGGTCAGCCCGAGCAGTCGTTGGTTCATAGTGAGCAGGATATTGCACGCAGTCGACGTTTTCGTGAATCACGCCGCGGTAGCGGCAGCGCAGGCTCCGCTCAAGCCGCTGGCCCCCGCATGTAGCCTGCCACCTCACGCTGCGCTCTGTAGGCTGCCGCGGTGGCGGCAGCGCAGGCTCCGCTCAAGCCGCTGGCTTGAGCATGTAGCCTGCGCCACGCACGGTGTGGATCATCGCAGGGCGATCCGCATCGATCTTCTTACGCAGGTACGAAATGTACAGCTCGACCACACTGGGCTTACCGGTGAAGTCGTAGCTCCACACTCGATCGAGGATCTGCGCTTTCGACAGCACGCGGCGGGGGTTCCGCATCAGGTAGCGCAACAGCTCAAACTCGGTGGTAGTGAGATCGATGAGTTCACCGTCGCGCTCCACTTCGTAACTGTCTTCGTTCAAGACCAGATCGCCAACGCGCAGGATGGGATCGGCATTGCGATCCTGCATCAGCTGTGAGCGCCGGACCAGTGCGCGCAGGCGGGCGATGAGCTCCTCCAGGCTAAAGGGCTTCACCACGTAGTCATCACCGCCAGCGGTGAGTCCGTTGACGCGGTCATCAACGGAATCGAGCGCGGTGAGGAAGAGTACCGGCAGGAGGTAGCCTTCACTGCGGAAACGCGACAGCACCTGAATGCCGTCAAGATCCGGCAGCATGATGTCGAGTACGGCGACGTCAGGCGAGAAGCTGCGCAGTTTCTCGATGGCCTCAGTGCCGGTCGATGCGGTTTCTACGTCCCAACCTTCGTACCGCAATGCCATTGCGATGAGATTCGTGATTGATTCCTCATCGTCAACCACAAGGGCACGAATCTTTTCGCTATTTGCCTGCTGTACCTCTGCTGCACTCATAATCTGCAATTATTGCGCTTCTATGAGAGGAAAAGCTCCAAAAACACATATTACGCACGATTGTCCGGAAAATAATCACGAAAAGTGCAATTCCAGGAAGCCCTCGTGCACTTTCACCAATCTATGACGACAGCTAATTCGAAACATGGTGCATGATTGAGCGCCGTGGGAACTCGAAAAAGCGGCTTCCCGGCCCTGCGGCAACCCTAGCCTGGGCCCTTGAAAAGAGCAAAGCATGCACGGCGAAGCATTTCAGCGGCACACCCACTCTGCATGAGCCGCGAGCTGCGAAAGCAGTGGCAGAATGATGGGCGATGACCAGCACACCCGAACATCTCACGCGCATCGTCACAGACGGCACCGATCGGGCCGCCTGGATGCGGGCTCGGGCACGCGGCATCACCGCAACAGATGTCGCAAAACTTTCAACACCTCGCTCCATCGACACCGCTGCGTGGCAAAAACTCCACGGAAGCGGCTTTTCTGGCAACGCCTTCACCGAACACGGCAAGGCGCGCGAACCCGTCATCGCGGCATGGGTGCTAAAAGAACATGGCATCGCCCCCAGCCAGGCACTGTTTCACGCGCAGCATGATGTGCGGCACCTTGCGACCCCCGATGGCCTGGTGCTGCGCGAGAGCGGGCACCTCGAGTTGGCTGAGATCAAAACCACCAACAAGCCGTGGCGCTCGATCCCGCGCAACTACCTGCGGCAGATCTGGTGGCAGCAGTACGTGCTGGGCGCAGAGCGCACGCTGATGGTGTGGGAGCGGCACGAGAACTTCGTGCCGGTTGGTGACCCGCAATTTCGCTGGGTGGATCGCGACGACTCTGAAATCGAACGACTCGTGACTCTGGCAGGTCAGCTCATCGACACCCTGATCGCACGCTCGCAGTAGCTGGTGCTTAGCGCGGCAGCGTAATGGTGTCGTCGGGGTGCATGCCGATTCTCGTGCTCGTGCTCGTGCTCGTGCTCGTGCTCGTGAAGAAGCTCTCGGGGCGGGCGAAATTCTGTTCGAGCAGCTCTTGCAGCGCGTCAGCGATGACCTGATAGCCCGCTAGGTCGCGCAACACCGTCGAGCCTTCGACCCCGCCAACCAGCTCGATGTTTCCGGATCCCCACAGCCGCTGCACGAGGGTGCGACGCGACCGCACCTCACGCACACGGGCGAGCGGTACTTCTGCACGGTGCTGCACGAACACCCCGTGGCGCAGAATCACCCGGCGATTAGTGATCACCACGCGCCGCGTCATCCAGCTGAGCACTGGCCCGATGCCCAGCAGCACGCCCAACACCGCCGCACCTGCGCCGACGGCAAGATTCATCCATGCCTCGGGCAACCTGCCCACCCAATAGCCACTGGCGGCGGCGAGCGCGAGCATGACGACTACGGGCAGAGTCAGCACCCGCCCGTGACGCCGCACGCGCACCACCACCGTCTCCACCTGGATCGGTGGCTCGGCTGGGCGCGAAACGGACATGACCCTATTCTGCCGTGCCGGGCCCACAAGATGTGGTGTCGCCACGCTCGGCCCTGGTGGGGCACGGCCTGCAACGTGAAGAACTTGAGCTGCGGGGCGGGCCGCTGCGAGGGGTCTGGCAGAATCTGCGACGCTTTGTGCCAGTATTCGGATGAGATAGCGAGAGAAAGTGGCGCAGATGTTTTGTGGCGGGAGGGTCGGGGACGGGGATCCGGATCGCGCAGTGCGAGTGCGCGATCGGTCGCGGCGTGGATCACCCAGCGCGGCGGCGCGCGCGACGGGCCAGGTAGAATTCTGTGGTGACCTCTGACATGCCCTCGCCAACGCCCAACAGCGCAGCGCGCTCATCCACGATCATGCAGCTCGTGCGCTCAGCCTGGCACCTGCTGGTGGTCGTGTTCGTAGCGATCTGGGGTTTTGTTGACTGGGCGTGGCCGTGGCCCGGCATGCTCACCGGGATCGGATTCACCCTCCTCGCGGTGCTCATATGGGCACTGTTCCTGTCACCGAAGCCGGTGCTGCACACCGACCGATTTGGGCAGGGCCTGATTGAGCTGCTCTTCATAGCCTCTGGCGTTGGCGCACTGCTCGCGATCGGCGTGCCGTGGGTGGTGGCTGTAATCTTCGGCCTCGTCGGCGCCGTATTGGGCTACATTGTGCCAGCGCGCCTGCACACCCCCTAAGCGGCCAATGCGTTCTGCGCTACTCACGTCTGATCGTACCTAGGGTAGGGAGTGTGCGGCTACGGTTGGAAGTTCGGCGTGCAGTCCCCTCCGAGACCGAGGAGCGCGATCCACACCCTGGAATATGCCTTGTCTGAGGTCCAACCGTTTTCGAGGGTGTCAGCGCCGATCAGTGTGTAGGCGCCGAGCAGCGTGAATAGCACAGCGCCGAATGTCGCGCGGTATACGCCGCCGCCCTGGTCGCTGATGGCGGGGCTCACTGCGGTCATCGAACCGGTTGTCGGCCCCATCGTCCACTCGACTTGATCTACCGACGCGACGGGCGTGAAATCAACCCACACCACAGACACAGCCCCAAGCACGGTCACCACTTTGCAATCAACGATTGTTGGCGGGGTCACGACTTTTGCGGTGAACGTACCGGTGCCGTACTGGGCTTCTACCCAGTTGGAAACTGTGTCCTGGGCGGCGGCGGGCATCGCCACCGGGATCGCGAGCGCACAGGAAAGTGCGAGCGCGAGTGTGGCCCCGCGGCGCTGGCGCCGCTTCGGCCGGTCAGTGGAATGCTGCGCAGGCTCGACGCTCGAGGAACCGATGCCGTGTCGATGCTTCATGGCGCCTGGCCCGCATCGCGCCGAGATCTACCATCGCGACCCAGTCGCCCAAGGTGCCCCAGCAAGGCAATCAGCAGCCCAACCACCACCGCGCCGACCGCGAGCGTAATTGCACCGCGCATATCGGTGGCAGTGCCGGTGGTGGCAATGTCGCCGGGACCCACAACGACGGTTTCGCCATGACCCGTCGCGTGGATCTGCTGGCTCACGTGGTCGCCCGGCTCAGCCTGCGCGCCCTCGGGCATGGTCACGTTGAACAGCAGCCAGCGTTGCTCGCTTGAGGGCATCGTCAGCAGTGGCCGTTCTATGCCGTCTATGGGGAGTGGATCAAGCGTCAATTGTGGCCAACTTTGGCCTGAGCAAGTGTCGCCCACCCATGGCACCGAGCATGCCTGCACGGTCGCACCGAGCCCCAGGCGGTCGCTGCCGGTTCCCGAGAGCGCAACATGCACCTCACCCGGTTCTGGTGCGGTGACAGTGATTCCGACTTGCCAGTGCACGGTGGCTCCCGGAGACATTTGGTGCATCGCTGAATCGGAAAGTGACGTCAGCGTGAGATAGGTGCCGTGCACCACCTCTTCTTCGATCACGGCGGCGGCAGGTGGTGCAGCGCTGAGCACTCCACCCGCCGCGAGAGCAGCCGTGAGCAGCACTGCCGCAATCGCCGCACCGCCATGACGGCCGGGGGCGTCGATGTGACGACCGTGTTCGAGCACGTGGCGCGGCTCAGTCTGTTTGCTTCGTTCTGGAGCATGGTTCGGCCCGGAGTCATGGGGTTGTTCCGGATCAGGCGGCTCGTCGTCTTGGCGACGGCGCGGCCAGAACGCCCAGGTCACAATCAGTGAGGCGCCAACCGTAATACTTGCGAGAGCGATGGGGTGTGAGATCCACACAATGAACTTCGCAAGCTCGGGCACCGAGCCGAGCACGATACGGACCGTGCTCACGGTGTAGGGCGCAGCGTCGTCAGTTTCGTTGGCATCACCGCGCATGGTGATGATGCGCTGCTCGGGGTTGGGCCCTGGGGCCACCGAAGTGACGCGGTGCGTGATGGGCAGGTGCCCCTCGATGTCGACCGTCACGATGTCGCCGATCTCAATCTTGCTGGCGGGAATCTCTTTGACGAGCGCGACGGATCCCGCAGGGATCGTGGGGCTCATAGAGCCCGTCTTGAACATGATCAGGGTCAGGTTAAAGCCGACGGCCAGGATAACCAGCACGATGCAGATCGCGCCGAGTCCGGAGAGCACCCACAGCACTGCGTCGCCGATGCCCCGCAGAATTTTCCCGATCAGTGCCATGGTCAGCTCGCCGAGGTTGCGAGGAAGCCCCAGGTGAGTGTTCCCGTAGACCCTTGGAGCGTCGTGGAAGCCCCCGAGACAATGCGCACTTCAAAACAGTAGCGGTGTGTTTCCGTTGCGCCCGCCGCAATACTGGTCGACGGTGGGGAGGACGGCATGGCAGCAGCAGCAATATAGGTCGTGGAGTCACCGGCGACCCAGGTGGGTGAGCCACTGAACGCCGCTGCCGCGCAGGTCGTGGCTGCAGAAGTGAGTATCGCGCGATACTCGAGCGCATCTGCCAGCGTGCCTGATTTCGCCGAGGAGTCGAGCACGACGCTGCCTGCCACGGTGGTCGCCGAGGTGGTGCGAATGTCGAGGTAGGCATAGTTCGACACCGTGGGCGACATGCCAGCGGTTGAGAACGTCAGCGAGGCCCCGGGTGCGGAGGCGTTATCTTCCCAGCCGCTGCCGTCGCCCGAATTTGACTCGGTGTGAAACACGCTCGCTTCGAAGCTGCCTGTACCGAACTCGCTATCGTTCCAGGCAGCGAGCGTGACGCCCGCCCCGATACCGAGCACGATTCCACCGGCGAGCAGCGCTCGGGTGCGACGCGAGCGTCGCACCCGAGCATGCTCTGCATGCCGAGAATCGGACGGCGGAGGCGCGGCATGCACCCCGTGGCCGACCAATTCATGGCCGTTCATGTGCCGACTCCTAGTTCGTCGAAACTGCTTTGAATTCCCAGGTAGTAGTCGCGCTTGCGCCCTGAACCAAGTCAGCTGCAGCGGTCACGACGAAGCACAAATTCACTGCGGTACCTGCGCTACTGGTGGGATCACCCTTCGTGAGAGTGGTGTCCGCGAGATCTGAGAATGTGGAAAGTGAAGTGCCCGAGCCGATCTTTGTTGCACCAGTGCTGACACCGGTCGCATCGCAGGTCGTATCGACAGCGGCGAGCCGATAGATCTCATACGAGAGCTTCGAGACGTTGTCGCCTGATGTGTTGCTCACTCCGACGAGATCAAGAGAGGCGTCGGAGGTGGTACCTGCCGCCAAACGAATCCAGTAGGGTTCGTAGATAACCTGGCTCGCGGAGAGGTTTCCGTAGGTGGTGCTGTCAAACACCACGGCAGCTGTCTCAGCTGTAGCATGCGAGGAAAAGCTCTCCGTGCCACTGGTGGTGCTTCCTTCAAGCGCGAATGTGCCCGCAGCAAAGTTGCCTTGCGCAAACTCGGATGCGTTCCAGGCTGCCAGAGTAACCGCAGCACCCACACCGAGCACCACACCTCCGACGATGAGTGCGCGCGCCTTACGGCTCAAGGTCTTCTTGGCGGCTGGTTGTTGGTGCGTCATGGGTTACTCCGATCGAGCAAAAATACAAAATGCACCGAATACCACGAAGATATCTCCCGAAACCCCCCAGTTTTCGAGTGCATATATATTGTACCGCCCTTTACCATTCCTGTGGGGTTTCAGACAAGTTTCCCAGCGGAGGGTCGCCCGCCTTCCGCTAGGCCAAGCTGCGGGGCTGCCAAGCCATACACATCACGCAGCGCCGTGCGCGCGGCGTACCAGCCGCTCAGACCGTGCACGCCGGGGCCCGGTGGCGTTGACGACGACACCAGGTACACCCCGGGCAGCGGCGTGCGCCAGGGGGTGCCTGACAGCACCGGCCGCGCCAGCAACTGACGCAGATTGACCCGGCCGGCGCTGAAATCACCGCCGACATAGTTGGGGTTGTAGGCGGCAAGATCCACCGCGGTAGTGCTGTGCACGGCAACAATACGGTCGCGAAAGCCGGGCGCCGCAGACTCAATGCGCCGGGCCACGGCCTCCGTCATGTCTCGATTGGAACCGTGCGGCACGTGGGTGTAGCTCCAGATCGCGTGCACCCCGGCGGGGTTACGTGCCGGGTCGAAAGCGGTGGGCTGCGCGAGTAGCACGTACGGCTGCTCGGGATGCTGCCCCCGCGCCACCGCGCGTTCCGAAGCCGCGAGCTCTGCCCGGGTGCCGCCGAGGTGCACGGTGGGGCTCGCCGCCACACGAGGGTCGGCCCACGGAATCGGCCCGTCGAGCACAAAGTCCACCTTCGCGGCGGCATCACCAAACGTGAACCGGCGCAACGCACGGAGGTAGCGCGGCGGTAACTGCGCTCCAGCGATCTCGGCAAGGCCCTGCGCCGAGGTGTCAAAGAGTCTCACCGCGAACCCATCAAGCTCACCGAGATCGCGCACCCGGTGGCCAGTCACGATGGTGCCGCCGTGTGCGCGCAGATCGTCGGCCAACGCACGGGCGATCGCTGCCGATCCACCCACCGGCACCGGCCAGCCAGCCGCGTGCCCCAGCGCACCCAGCACCATGCCCACGGCGGCGGTCGCCAGCCCGGGCATGGGCCCGATGCTGTGCGCGGCCACCCCGGCAATCAGCGCGGGCGCCGCCTCTTCACGAAAGCGTGCATTCCACAGGGTGGATCCCTGTTCCAGCGTGCGCAGCCCCAGCGCGATCGCCGCGAGTGGATCGCGGGGCAACCTGAGCATGCTGCCACCGAGGGCGAAGTCGACAACCCCATCCACACGTCGCAGCAGAGGTGCGTAGAGCTTGCGGTAGGCATCTCCATCGCGGCCGAGTTCCTCGGCGGTGCGATCGAGATCTCGGTAGGCCACGGCAGCGCGGCCAGTGCCGAGCGGGTTGGCGTACGACGCTTCGGGAACCGCGAACTCGACCCGACGGGTGAGCTCGAAGGCCCGAAAGAAGCCGGTGGCAAGAGCAAGTGGATGCACGGCCGAGCAGACATCGTGCCACACACCCGGTTGCACCACTTCGGCGGTGCGGGTGCCGCCGCCGATCGTGTCGGCGGCCTCAAACACCGTGACCGGCACGCCGGCGCGCGCGAGCGTGACGGCGGCGGCGAGGCCGTTCGGGCCCGAGCCGATTACGGCCGCAGCACCAGCTGCTGGGCCTGCCGTTGCGCCTCTGCGTGGGCTCACCGCGCCTCCGGACTAGCGGGCGCCCGCACCAGCGGGTGCCGGATCGGCTGCGGGATCCACTGGGGCAACCGCGGTCGCTTGCCAACGCCGTCGCGACCCCGCACTGAGTCGCTGCCAACTGCGGTCGCGGATGAAGATGGCGTCGATGGCGATCATGGTGAGCGAGAACCAGGGCAGACCCATCAGCACGGCGATCGCGAGGTGGAAGCTGAGGATGCCAAAGAGTGCAATCAGGCGCGTCGGGCGCGACAGCAGGGCGAGCAGGAACGCCACCTGAATCATGACCGAACCCCAGGTCGCGAACGCCACCATGGGGCCCCATGCGGTGACCAGGTCGCTGAGCACCGGCCAGGTACCGAAGCGCATCGTTTGCAATGGGTTATACACCGCGTAGCCCTGCGCCCACGGTGCGCCCTGCGCCTTGTACAGGCCGCCTGAGGCATACACGAACGCGACCTGAGCGGTGAGAGCGATGAGGGCCAGGTTGTGCAGCGCGGTGCCGATCTGGTTCGCCGAGGTGCCTACCGGGAACCAATCGCGCTTTGCACGGCGGCGGGCGTCGAGCGACCAGCGCGCTGCGGGATCCGCGAAGAACATCAGGATGAGCGCGATGCGGAACATGTTGTCGCCCTGATCGCCCACCATGTCGTTCATCTCGATGAAGCTGATCCACCCGATGAAGAAGACCGGCAGCACGATGCGGAATCGCCAGCCGAGAATGAACAGCACCGCCAGAGCCATGAGAGCCACGTACAGAGTGGTGAACAGGGCATCGTTCGGGGCCGCCGCGTGGAAGGCGCTGAAGATCCAGATGTTCGTGAAATCGCTGACGGGCTGCGCAATTTCACCGTTCCAGGCGCTGCCGGAACCGAAGGTATAGAGGCGGGTGCCGAAATTTGCGAGCAACAGACCGAGCGCGGCGAATCCAAACAGAATGCGGGTGACCGCGAGCCCGTAGAGCGATTTCTTGCCCGAGTACAGCCACTGTTCAAACCAGTGGATCGCGCGGCCGAGCCCCGTGGCGAGGCTCATCCAGCCAGCGCCGATCAGGCTGCCAATGAAGCGGCCGACATGGCCGACGGCGCCGCCGCTGTCACCCTCGGTGACCGGCGCGTTCGTCTGCTCAGTCACTGTGTGATCCTCTCAAACTGGCCGGCAAAGATCTCGGCAAATGCCTCTTCGTTCTGCGCGGGCTCCACGAGCAGGCCACGCCACCCTGGCAACACGATGGTGGGTTCTGGACGCTGGGCGTCTGGGTTGTGTCGCTCGGCGAAGGGGATGATGTTCTGGCGGCTGACCCGGTACTGCACGGCCACCACGCTGTCACCCCAGATCGCTTTGGCGACCTGGGTGGCGTAGGCGGTAGCGCGGTGTTCTTCGGCGAGCAGCGCGGTGATTTCTGCGGTGTTGATCTCGCGATCGGCGGTGGCGCCATCAGCGGCAGCTGCCGTGTCAGCGGTGTCGGTGGCGTTGTCAGTGTCGCGGCCCGCCTGGTTTTCGAGCGCCGCCTGCAGGCCGACATCAGCGCCCGCAGTCAAATCAACAACGCCTTGCAACGCGAGGTGGACGAACGCCGTCGCGCCGAGGTGCAGGTCACGCAGTCTTTGCGTTATTCGCGCGGACTGATCGAGGGCAGCCTGGACCCGT
>CAZTBS010000040.1:0-4835 GCA_964612125.1 uncultured Leucobacter sp.
CCGTGGCACCCGACACCGCATCTTTCATCGCCTCGATACCGGGCGACGAACCGCGCGAGAGGGCATCGGGGTACATGTCGGTGTAGAGGTAGCCGTAGGTCGGGTCATTCACTAACTCGACCTCGGCATACAAGCCGTTCAACTGCCCGGTCGTGAGGCAGCCACCATAGGGCCCGAACTCATTCGGGCCCATGCAGAAGCCGTTGGGGTGGATCGCATAGAGCGGCGAAGTCTCGGGGAACGGCATCTCGGTGAGATCACGCGGCAGACCGATAATGACCGACTGACCCGTCTCGGCATCGACACTCACGAGCGAAATACTGTCGGGGCGCAGCCCCTCACGATCCTCACCCGCGTCGGCACCCAGCAACAAGATGTTGTAGCGACCATCGATCGGTTCAACCGCCGGTGCACCACCGCCGAAAATATCGCCAATCGCCCCACGCGCGGCACCCACCGTGAGCCCCGCCCACGCGGCAGCTCCCACGGGCAGCACGGTCAGCAACACCGCCAACATCGCAACCGGCACCCGCCACTTCGGCGACACCGATACCAGCCGAGTCAGGCGCAGCGTGTCGAACCCCAGCACAAGCCACAGCACGGCATACGCGAAAATGATCCACTGCAGCACCAGCAAGAAAATGCTGTTCGTCGCAATAGACAGCGTCGTTTCTTGCGCAAACAGCATGCCGAGTACACCCAGCAGCGCAAGCGCGAGCAGCGTGAACGTCGCCCCCAGGCCCAAGCGCCCGAGTCGGCGATTGCCAGCAAGCACCTGCGCGCTGCCCGGCAAGACGAAGCCCAGCACCACCAACCAGCGCGCGCGCTTCGTCATCAGCGGCGGCGAGCTCGCATCCGGGTTGCGCAGCGGGCGCTCGAGATCAAGACTCATGCGCGTACGCCCCTGCGTGACAGGTACAGCAGTGGATCAGCCGCACCCCCGACCAGGGCGACCGTGATGGCCCGCAACACACGCATGCTTCTAGCGTAGAAGGTGCATGACGCGCAGACTGGGAGGCCACCTGGCGAGTGTCGTCACACAACGCCACAATCAGGTCACGACCCGCCGAAACACAGGGTTTCATAAACAGCAATTCCATAGACTGAGTTCAGATCTCATGCGACCTGCGTCGCGAACCGAAACCTGGCTCAACACCCGGCACCGAGGAGGATAGTGGCCACGATCACGCTCATCGGCGAAGCCCTACCTGGCTTCGAGGCCACACTGCACACTGCTGCCGCCCGTGACCTCACCGAGGCGCTCGCACAGGTTGCCCCGCGAGGCTGCAGTGCCAGGCTGCTCGTTGCGCATGACCGAGAAAGCCCGGTGTTCGTATCGGCACGCGCGCGTACCGAAGCCCTACCGCTGCGCGCGAACCTGTTGCCGTGGCTCTGGCGCACCGGTGCTGCTGCCAGGCCGCTCGACGGCGAATTTGTGCACGCGCTTACGCCGCTCGTGCCGCTGCGCGTCAACCGCGAAGAAAACGCCACGCAAACCACTGTGACGGTGCCCCACGCCCTCGCTTGGGAAGCCCCGGAATTATTGGGAAACAGCGATGCCAAGCACTACCGCGCCTTCGTGAAGCGCGCCATCCGCCTGGCCGACGCAGTACTCACCCCCACACACGCGACAGCGCAGGTACTGTTTGAGCACTTTGGTGACAATGCACCAGTGCAAGTGATGCCCCTCGCTGCGCCACGCGACTTCGGAATGCCGATGGACGCTGCAGCTGCAGCCACGCGACGCTCAGAACTCGAGCTCCCCGCTCGCTACATTGTGACGACCGCCGCTGCTGTTGCGACAGCTACCCAGCCAGAGGCTCCGGCAGGGTCAACCACACCGGCCCCGGCAGCGGCCGTCTCGAATGACCGCTTCGAATGGCTGCAAGAGGCGTGGCGGAGCGATGGCGCGCTGCCCGATCTGGTCGTGCTTTCCGAGGCTCCGCACGCGGCGAACATTCGCGAGACCCTGCCCGAGGCACTCCGGTCGCGCGTGCACATCGTGCAGCCGAGCGAGCTCAGCGACTGGGGCGTGGTGCTGTCAGGCGCAGCGCTGCTCGCCCTGCCGCAACAGCATCTCGGTACTGGTTACGAGGTGCTCGGGGCCCTGCAAGCCGGTGTGCCGGTGATCCACGGTGGATCCGCAGTCGCCGCGGAACTCACCCTCGACGCGGGTATCGCCGCGCCTGACGCAGCGAGCTTCGCAGACGCACTGCACCGGCTGTTTAACGGCGACTCAAGCGATGAGCTGACACAACTGCGCATCCTCGCTGAGGACCGTGGCCATAGCTTCACCTGGGCCACGACCGCCTGGCACCTGTGGGAGCTGCACGCAGGGCTATAGCACTCAGCTGCGAACGGTCGTCACGGTCGACTTAGGCATCTGAGTGTCTGTCTGTGCATCATCAACCGGTCTCGGCAGACATAGGCCGTGAACCATTCACAGATCGCTCAAACAGCCAGGCCACCGCAATGGCAACTATCGCTGCCACGAACACCAAACTCGCAGTTCCTGACCACCCCACCGCAACAAACGCGGCACCACCAGCCCAGCCGAGCACGCTCGAGCCCCCGTACAAGCCCCAGTTATATAACGACGGCGCCAAGCTTCTACCGGCGCCTGCTCGCGCATCGATGAGACCGTTCGACACGGCATGCGTGCCAAAGAAACCGGCAGTGATGAGCACCAAGCCAAGCACCACCGCGATCAGCGCATCCGCAAGAGACACGACAGCGCCCACTGCCATGAGCGCTACCCACATCGTCAGCGCTGGCGTCGCACCAAAACGGCGAGTGATGCGCCACGCCTGACCCGAGGCCAAGGCGCCGGCAAGATAGGCCAGGTAAATCCACGATGCCTGCGAGAGAGACAAATCAAACGGTGGCTGCTGCAAGCGGAACGACACCGCGTTATACGCAGCGACCATCGCCCCCATGGTGAGAAAGCCTTGCACCACCAGTGCCAGCACGCCCGGACGCCGCAGGTTATCTCGGAGCCCCGCCCCCAGTGGCATCGCTGGCGCTGGTGATACCCGCGTCTGCGGCAGCAGAAACAGAAAGACGACTGCTGCACACAGGGCAACTGCCACCACGGCAATCATGCCGCCGCGCCAGCCGAACACCTCACCCACCGAGCCTGCCAGTACCCTGCCCAGCAACCCGCCAATGGTCGTGCCTGCAACGTAGGAACCGACGGCGGCAGGCAACGCCCGAGGCCGCACCGTCTCAGCCAAGGTGGTGACGGCGAGCGCCGGAAGGCCAGCGAGCACCAGACCCTCCACTGCACGCACGAGGAGAAGCGCCGGGAAGATCGGCATCGCCGCCACCAGCAGTCCAATGGCCACCGCCAAACTGATCGCAGTGCGCATCGCTGTGGCACGCCCGAGGCGATCTGACAGTCGGGCCCAGGGCACCACACCCACCGCGACTCCGATGGTCGTCGCTCCAATCACCCACGACGCGGTGCCAGCGGTGACTCCAAACTCGTCAGCAATCTGAGGCAGGAGGGCCTGCGGAGAATACATCTGCGCAAAGGTTGCCACCCCCGCACAGAACAGAGCAATGAGTGCGCGACGATACGTCCTGCTTCCGACGTCGACGCGCGGGTCGGCGCTTGCGCCGCGATCCACTAGCTGGCGGTGTCTGCGATGCGTTCCTGCAGCGCCGCGTTCTTCTGCTCGACCATCTCCGCAAGGCCCAGCTGGTAGGCGTCAAGAGCTGCGGCAAGCGCTGGGTCGGTTGCGCCCAGGATGCGTGCTGCCAGCAGGCCTGCGTTCTTTGCGCCCCCGATCGACACCGTCGCCACCGGAATACCGCCGGGCATCTGCACGATCGAGAGCAGCGAATCAAGCCCGTCAAGCTTTGCGAGCGGCACCGGCACCCCGATCACCGGCAGGGTGGTCATCGAGGCGACCATGCCCGGCAGGTGCGCCGCGCCACCAGCGCCAGCAATAATCACCCGCAGACCACGCCCCGCGGCCTCGCGCGCGTATCGCACCATCTTGTCGGGGGTACGGTGCGCGCTCACTACCTCGACCTCGTGCGCAATGTCGAACTCGCGAAGCACGGTGACCGCCTCGCTCATCACGGTGTAATCGGAATCGGAGCCCATAATCACGCCGACAAGAGGGGTGTGTGCAGTCATGTGTCCATGCTACCCGTGGCGCGAATCTCCCCCTGGTCGCATGCAATGTCGGGTCACTAAACTAAGTCCATGTTTGGAATCTCGGTGCCGTGGTGGATGTTCCTCTACCCCTTGATCACCGTCGCACTGCTCCTGAGCGTGACCCTCATCGCGAAGCGGTGGCCGGGCCGCGGGCGGCGCACGGCGCTCGTCGTAAACTTCAGCGTCACCGGCATCTACCTCGTGTGGCGCGCAGTCGACACGCTGCCGGTGCAAGATCCCATTGGGCTCACGGTAGGCATCATTCTGCTCGTCACCGAAACCCTCGGTGCAATCCAGACGTTCCTCTTCGCGATCGCGCTGTGGCGTCCGGTCACCCCGCGCCGCGTTCCGCTTCCTGCACAGGGCCCCTACCCTTCTGTTGACATACTGATCGCCACCTACAACGAACCGGAATCCACACTGCGGCCGACTCTTGCTGCGGCTGCGGCACTGCGTTACCCCGGCAAAGTCACCGTCTACCTCTGCGACGATGGTCGGCGCCCCGAACTGGCCGCCTTGGCAAGCCGCTATGGCGCGATCCACCTGACACGGCCAGATAACACGCACGCCAAAGCTGGCAATCTCAACCACGCGCTCACCCAAAGCTCGGGCGACCTGCTCGTGACGCTCGACGCCGACATGGTGCCACGGGAGAATTTTCTCGAAGAGT
>CAZTBS010000040.1:4935-12291 GCA_964612125.1 uncultured Leucobacter sp.
GTACGTCGGCAGTAACGCCATCATGCGCCGCACAGCGCTCGAAGAGATCGGTGGGTTTGTCACTGGCGGGCTGACCGAAGACTTCGCGACCGGACTGCAGTTGCAGCGGCACGGGATCCGCATCGCGTATATCGGCGAAGTGATCGCGGCCGGGCTCGCACCCGAAGACGTCGCGGATCTCATCACGCAGCGCGACCGCTGGTGCCGCGGCGCAATCCAGTGCGCAAAATCCTGGAACGCATTCACGGTGAGCGGTCTGACAGTGATGCAGCGCCTGATCTACGCGAATCGCATCATGTACTGGTACTTCGGGGTATTTAAGGCGATCTACTTGTACGCGCCGTTGCTGTTTCTGTTGTTCGGGATTCCCGCGCTCATCACCGATCTGTGGCATCTGCTGGTGTTTTGGGTGCCGTACTACATCGCATCATTTACTGCGTTCCGGATTCTGTCGGGCGGCAGACGCAGCTTCACCTGGAGTCACATTTATGAACTGGCGATGGGACCCGCACTCGCCGTTTCTGCGGTGAGCGAGAGCATCGGCCTCAGTTCATCACGCTTCGCTGTCACCCCGAAGGGTGTCACGAGCGAGCGCCGCATCGTGCACTGGCGCCTCATCATGCCGCACCTCGTGTTCCTGATCCTCGCCGTCGCTGGCTTCCTCAACGTCTTCTGGTGGAACCGGGACAGCTTCGCCTTCGAAGCTGTCGTCATCCCGGCAGCTTGGACCCTGTACAACGTGGTGAGCACCATTGTTACGGTGCTGATTTTCGTGCAGCGGCCGCGGCTTCGTGGCGGTGAGCGCACCAGAGTCACATCTGCCGCCACACTTGTCGCGGTCGGCCGCGAAGCAGACTCAGGAATACCTGTGCTCATTGATGACCTGTCATTCGTGGGAGCGCGGGTGCAGATCTCTGCCCAGGAACTGCGTGCCGGTTTCCCGCACGGTGCGCGTCTGACTCTGCCAGGGTCGGATGCCACGATTGGCGTGAACTGCGAAGTGGTGTGGGCTGCGGAAGACGCGCAGTCGCGCACCGGTGCAGCGCACAATGAAGCTGAGACCGCGCATGTGGGTCTCCGGTTTGTTGACCCCGACCCAGCACTCGAGATCCGCATCATGCAGATCATCACCGCATCACCCGATTGGGTGCGACACGACCGCGAAGTGCGTTCGCACTTGCCCGGCATTACCCGCAGCCTGTCACAGGGGTTCCGCCAACCGCTGGAGAGTCACCGCCGCCGCGATCTCCGATTTGATGCAGATGTTGATGGCTCGGTCACTCTCACCCTCGAGGTTGACGGTACCGCGGTACCAGCCCAGCTCATCGATCTCTCGGCTTCTGGTGCGCAGCTTGAAGTCGATCTTTCCGCGGCTGAGCTGTTACCCCGTGGCACCGTCGTCAGCTTCGGCGCATCCCCAGCGGGTGAGCATCACAGTGGATCGCCAGAGCTGTCAGGGTGTGGCGAGATCCGTTGGCGAAGCGACACCGCCGGCACCGCTCGTATAGGCCTGCAGTTTCTCGCACGCACCGCAGTGGGCGGCACCGCAGTGGACGGCACCGAGCGGGTCGACGAGGCGAGCTAGTTGAACTCCGCCGCCGCCGCACGCGCAGCGGCGCGCACCTCGGCCAGATCGTCACCCGTGACGGTCACATGCCCCACCTTGCGGCCGGGCCGCGGTTGTTTGTCGTAGCTGTGAAACTTCGCGCGCGGGTGGGCAGCCAACGCTTCGGCGTATCGCACTGGCATCGGCCCCTCCGCAGGCCCACCCAGCACGTTCACCATCACGGCAGCCGGCGCCGTCATGGCGGTGTCACCGAGCGGCAGATCGGCGACCGCCCGCAGGTGCTGCTCGAACTGGCTCGTCACTGAACCTTCAATCGAGAAGTGCCCCGAGTTGTGCGGCCGCATAGCGAGCTCGTTGACGAGCACACGGCGATCCACTGTTTCAAACATCTCGACCGCGAGCACACCGGTCACGCCAACACCCTCAGCAACCACCTGCCCAATGCGGGCAGCCTCAGCGAGTGTGCCCGGGTCGGCCACGGGCGCTGGCGCAAGCACCTCAGCACACACGCCGCCCTCTTGCACGGTCTCAACCACCGGCCAGGTGCGCATCTCGCCGCTGGGGCGACGCGCCACCAGCTGTGACAGTTCGCGCGTGAAGTCGACGAGCTCTTCGACAAGCAGGTGCCCGACGTGGCCATCCTCAGCAAGTGTGGTGAACCAGTCACGTGCCTCATCTGCCTGCGATACGACCCGCACACCCTTGCCGTCGTAGCCACCGCGCGCGGTCTTGACCACTGCACGACCGCCGTGGGCGTCAATGAAATGCTGCAGCTCGGTCTCATTCTGCACGGCTGCCCAGGCGGGCACCGGCACGCCGAGCTCTGCGAGTTTCTGCCGCATCAAGATCTTGTCTTGCGCGTACTGCAGGGCATCGGGCCGCGGGTGCACCTGTACGCCGCGCGCTTCGAGCTCACGTAGGATCGGCTGCGGCACATGCTCATGGTCAAAGGTCACCACGTTAACCGTGTCAGCGAAGGCGTACACGGTCTCGGGGTCGCGATAGTCACCGACCGCGTCGGCCGCACGCGCCGCACTGGAGCCCTCAGTCTCGGCAAGCACGCTGATGCGCATTCCCAAGTGGATCGCGGGGGGCACCATCATGCGGGCCAGCTGCCCGCCGCCGATCACGCCGATGCGAATACTGCCGGGTTCGGTGCGGTCTGCGCTGTTCGCGTGCTGTGCCATGGGTTCCATTCTGCCGTACCTTCACGCCATCGGAGTGGCTGGGGTTCGCGTATCTCCCCCGCGGTCAAATAGTTGACCTAGATCAACCAATCACGTATAGTTGATTTTCATCAACTAGATGCCGCGCGGCGCGCTCCCCAGCGGCACCCCAATCCAGTCGCGAAGCCGAAAGAATCCCCTCCCCAATATGCCCCGCACCCTCTCCTCTCCCCCGACCGCACCGATCATCCTTGAGGGGCGCGCGAAGAACCTTGCGCTCGCTGGTCTGTTCCTCAGCATGGGCGTCTCGATGCTCTCAATGACCGTCGTCGGCACCTCCATGCCACTGATCATCGCCGATCTCGGCGGTGATCAAGCCGCATTCACCTGGGTCGTCACTGCTGCAATGCTCGCCTCAGCAATGAGCACCCCCATCTGGGGCAAACTGGCCGACCTCATGAGCAAGAAGCTGCTCATGCAGCTCTCACTCGTCATCTTCACGCTCGGATCCGCGCTCGCTGGCATGGCCACCGAACCGGGCTGGCTCATCGCGTTCCGCGTACTGCAGGGCATCGGCGCGGGTGGCATCCCCGCACTCGGGCAAATCGTGATGGCAGAGATCCTGAGCCCGCGCGAACGCGGCAAGTACGCCGGCATCATGGGGGCAGTCATGGCACTCGCCACCGTCGGCGGTCCGCTTCTCGGCGGCCTCATCACCGACACCATCGGATGGCGTTGGAACTTCTACGTGGCAGCCCCGATTGCACTCGTCGCGATCATCATGCTGCAGCGCACCCTGCACCTCAGCACCCTGAAACGTGCAGTCAAGATTGACTACTGGGGCACGCTGCTGATCACCAGCGGATTCTCAAGCCTGCTCGTGTGGGTCACTCTTGGGGGCAGTGCATTCGAGTGGGTGTCTTGGCCCTCCTTCGCCATGCTCGGCGGTGGTCTTATCGCGCTGCTCGCCGCCGTCTTCGTCGAACTCAAGGTCGAAGAACCGCTGATCCCACTCACGCTCTTTAAGAACCGCACCTTCACCCTCGCCGTCATCGCCAGCCTGGTCGTCGGCCTCGCGATGTTTGGCACTTCCGTCTTCCTAGGGCAGTACATGCAGCTCGCCCGCGGCAAAACCCCCACCGAGTCGGGTCTGCTCACGATTCCGATGATGGCGGGAGTGCTGATTGCCTCCACTGTCGTAGGCCAAATGATCACTCGCTTCGGCAAGTGGAAAGCCTTCGTGGTCACCGGCTCACTCCTCACCCTGGTGGGGCTCGTGATGCTCGGACAGCTGCGCTACGACACCTCGTTCTGGTACGTCGGCATCTCGATGTTTGTGATGGGCGCGGGTGTGGGCATGTGCATGCAGAACCTGGTGCTGGTGGTGCAGAACACCGTGGATCCACACCATATGGGTGCTGCAAGCTCGGGTGTTAGCTTCTTCCGGTCGGTCGGCGGCACCGCAGGCATGTCGGCGATGGGCGCACTGCTTGCTGGCCAGGTGGCCGGCTACCTGACGGCGGGGCTCGCACAGCTCACCCCCGAGCAGTTGGTGGGTGCCGAAACGCTCGCAGGTGGCACGATCCCGAAGATTGCTGAACTCCCCGTGCCGGTGCGTCTGGTGGTTGAAGCCGCGTACGGACATGGCATCGGCGATATCTTCCTGGCTGCCGCACCGATTGCCCTCATCGCGGTGATTGCGGTGGCGTTTCTCCCGAATATTCCGCTCGGCACTCAGAGCAACGCCGAACGTCTCGCCGCGCAAGCGGCGCGCGCTGGGCAGGCGGATAGGCTCGACGCGTGACAGAAGTGATCCGCGATATCGCCGCGGAGTTTGCCAGTGCGTTCGCATTCGCCCGTCGGCGCTGGGCGGGGCATGCCGCGCAGGTACACCCCGAGCTCAACGGTGCGGGCTTGATGGTGCTGCAGCAGGTCACCCGCTGCGGGCGCCTGAGCGCCACCGAAATTGGGCAGCACCTCGACATGGACAAGGCGACCATCAGTCGGCAAGTTGCGAAGCTGCGCGAACTGGGCCTCGTTGACGTCTCGCCCTCAGCCGCAGACAAGCGTGTGCAAATGATCGCGCTCAGCGAGGCTGGAGTCGCGGCGATTACTGAGCTCCGTGAGCGCATGGCAAGCGACTACCAGAAGCGGCTCGCAGGCTGGAGCGATGCCGACCTGGCAACGCTGCACACCTTGCTGCACCGTTTCAACTCCGACAACTAGTTTCGACGAAAGCGGCGTCTCTCCGAGGCGATGCGTGGGGGTGAGTGACGATCTGCAATCGGCGCCAGCGGGCTTACAGCCCTGAGTAGGCGTGCAATCCCTTGAAGAACACGTTCACGATCGTGTAGTTGAAGATCACCGCCGAATAGGCCACGATCGACAGCCATGCCGAGCGCGTGCCGCGCCAACCGCGCGTCGCCCGGGCATGAATGAAGCCTGCGTACAGTACCCAGATCACGAAGGTCCAGACTTCCTTGGTGTCCCAGCCCCAGTAGCGACTCCATGCGCGCTCGGCCCAAATCGAGCCAGCAATCAAGGTGAAGCTCCAGAACACGAAGCCGATGATGGCCATGCGGTAAGCGAAATCTTCAAGCTTCAGCGCGTCGGGGAAGGTCGACATGAAACTCAGACCACCGGTCTGACCGGCCTTCACCTGGTTCTCACGACGTGTCTGCATCAGCTGCAGCACCGACAGACCAAATGACAGCGTCAAGAAGCCCACCGCGAGTACGGCGACCATGATGTGAATCACGAGCCAGTACGAGTCGAGAGCCGGGGGCAACGGCACGATGTCAACGTAGAAGTTGACCTTCGTGACGCCGAGGAACAGCACCGTCAGACCGGTCACCAGCACACCCAAGAAGCGCAGATCCACAAAGAATTGCACGGCCAGGTACACAGCGACAATCGTGAGCGTGGCCGTCAGCGAGAACTCGTACATGTTGGCGAAGGGCACCCGCTCAGCAGCGATGCCACGCAGCACAGTCGCTGCCGCATGGAACAGGAATCCCACAATCGTGAGCCCAAACCCCACGCGCATCGCACGCGAACGCGACACAGACACCGCGGTCGGCGCTGACGTGTGCGTGCGGGTGAGGGTCAGCGTGGATCCGCCAGCTGCCTGCGCGGCAACCGGCTGTGCGCCAGCCTGCGCCACACCCCCGCTGCGATTGGCAAGATCCACCGCGAAAAAGACGAAGGCGATGGCGTACACAGCCATGGCTGAGTACAGCGACAACGTGGAGTAGTGTTCGAGCGTTTCCAGCACGGCGTCAGTGTATCTCTTCCATCTGATGAATCACTCGGGGCTGGTCACAGGAACCAACAGCGCAAATGGATACCTGGTGGATCGCACCACGCTCACCTGTTCGCCCAGGGTGGCAAGCCCAGCCTCAGGATCGACCCCGGCGTATCGGTCACCGGTCTCGTAGTCGGGATCAGCCGACACCACGACTCTCCCGCTCGCGTTCACCAGCACCGCGGCCGCACCCAGTCGCGCTACCGCGGGCAGCAACAACTGTTCGAGCGATGCAATCAGCACATCGGCACACACCACACCCGAGAACTCGCCGTTGAGCATCACTGGCAGCGACACCGTCACTGTGATCTCGTTCGAACACAGGTAATCCACGAAGGGGCCCGCAATGTGTCGTGCAAGGGTCTCTGCCGGCACGCGGTACCACTCGAGTCGGTGCAAGTCGATTGCGGCCTGCCCCGGCCCAAACGTCGACGAAGCGAGCAGGCTTCGGTCAGGCCCTTGCCACCACGCTAATGGGTTTCCCTCGATGACAATCGTCTCGGTCGCGCAGTACCCCGCACCATAGATCGGACGGTTGGGGGTAGAAAGCACGGCGTCAGCGTCATCTTCGGTGAGCGCAACCAGCTGGGCACCGGTGATTCCACCCTGCGCAAGACGACTCTTCAGCTGCGCCTGCAATCGGGGCAACCAAGCTTCAAGCGGCGCAAAAACACCGTCGAAGAAATCATCGACCTCTGCGATAACCGCCTGTGCGGCTTCGTTACTGCGCTCCGTCACGCGGCCTCCCCTGCGCTTCCAGCCGCGTCAGCACGCGCCCGGTAGACCTCCAGTGTGTCATGGAGTGGGGCCCCTGCGGGTGCCGCGAGCAGCTCGGAACGGAAGGAGCCAAGCCAGGCAACCGAACCGCGAATGCTGCGACGCACAATCGCGCGGGCTTCTGCCACATCACCTGAGCGGATCGCTGCGATTTGGGCGATCAAGGCCTCATGCGTGACGTGGCGCTGCGCTGGGTCGATGTCTTGCAATGCGAGCAGCGGCGTGAACTCCGCTTGCACGCGCACGTGTTCAGAGGTCAAGCGCACCGACTGGCTCAGCGCAGCCAGTTCGAGCTGCACATCGGTGATGCGCCGACGCCACGCGTCGACCGGCAGCTCGCGCGCGGCAAGCAGCACACGGCGCACGGCGTCAAGCTCATCGGGGGTGGCACGCAGACACGCATATTCGGCGCACGCTGCGGCGATGACTTCGTAGAGCACACCCAAATCGGCAAGCGCCACGCGAGGCATGTCGAGCAGCGCACGTGCGTTCACCTCGACCACGGCGCCGCGGCTTGAGCGCACGAAACTGCCTCCGTTGCG
>CAZTBS010000041.1:0-1824 GCA_964612125.1 uncultured Leucobacter sp.
GATGATCTCCGTGGGAGGGGTCGAGGTTTTCGACGCTGCCGAAATGCCGTGCCAAAGCGCCGCAGATGAACAGGGTAATCCCTACGCCACTGATGTGGAGGGAGTGACGCTGAACTGCGTCTACATCAACGACTTCGTCTCCTTCTGGTCGATGAGCTTTGACGGTAGCGTCGGAGAATACGGCCCAGTGGTGGGATCTGGGGACGGACTCCCGTTCTTCACCGTTGATCCTGAGGGTGGTCCGGTCACGATTGCGTCCGCCGCGGACGGGGTTTCCGTCAACCTCACCGATAACGCCCATGCCATCTTTGTCGGTGATGGTTATCCCGGCTTTATCTTGCGGGGAGGTATTCTCGCCGAGCGAGAGGTGGTGCTGGACGGGGCGAGCATCCAGATCGGTAATTCCAATGGGGGCCGCTCCGCTCGAGGTGTCGAAACGGAATCTCTCGTGATCGGGAACGACCGCGCAGGAGCGACGCTGTCGATATTCACGCTGGAGACCTCTGGAGCGGCACCCGTTGCCGCGCTGAGCGGTCTGCCGGACCGCCAGATGCGCGTGCGTGTCTCACAGGAGGGGCAGCTCTCCGCGGACGCCGGAGGAGACGCGTTCCGAAGCACCGATTCCCTCCTCGTAGAACGCGGAGGAACAGTGAACCTGAATTATCGGTATCTGCAGAGCGAGGATGACGACCAACCGATTCAGTTCCTCACTCAGTTCATGCCCTATCAGGAAAACCTCACCTGTCTCACCCAGGAAACTCCTCCGGACCCGGTCACCGTCGATGCGGAAGCGGTGGGGGATTTCTCGGACGATCCGGAGCGACGTTACATTCGTGAGATCACGCCGGGAACCGGGCCGTTCACGGAGATGCGGTTCGCCTCCAGTGCTCCCATGACACGGAACCTCAGTTGGGAACTCGCGGGACTGGATGCGCAGAACCCCGTGGTGGGCGGTGATGTGTGCGTGCTGGCGACTCGTGGCGTCGGCCGGGTGGATGCGGGGGTGTTCTTCAGCTTCGAAATCGAAGAAGGCAGCACCGTGTCTATTCAACTTCTGCCCGAGCATGAGCAGCAGTTCACCAGCGGACAATTCTCGTACGTGGGGCCGACCGAGGAGACGGGGAGCCAACCGCTCGCCCCGATCGGCGCGAACGCCGCGGAGTACACATTCGTCATGCCTCGCGGAAGCATCTCGCTCTCAGCAGTGTTTACCCGCGTCGCGGACGGTCCGGCCGTCGTGACGGGAAACGACGCGGTGCAGAGCGCCACGTTCGCGGTGCCGTCGGAGGAGGTTAATGGAAACGCGCGTCTCGAGATTAGCGATGTCGAGACACCGCAGAACGCGAGTGAGTTCGCCGAGGCGGCAGGTTCGCGCACCATTGCGAACTACCTCGACATTTCGCTGCAGCAGCAGATCCAGCAGGGTAACACCGGCGAGGTGTGGGTCGAGGACATCACTGACCTGTTGCGCCCGGCCGCGATCTCGGTCGTGCTCGACCCCTCGCTGCGCGGGTTCAGTAACTACGTCGTGTTGCACGACGACGGTAGTACGGTGACCGCGATCCCCGCCACTTACGACCCTGCCACGGGCACGCTCACCTTCGAGACCGATGGTTTCTCCACCTACGCAATCGCACACGGGGCGGCGGTGTTCAACCCGAACACCTACGATCCGGGCGTTGCGCAGTGGGTGTACCTGGCCTGGGCCAGTGGCTTGGCGCTGGTGATGATGCTCGGTGGAGCACTGTTGTGGCGCAGGCTTAGCACGCGCTAGCGCAGGGGTAGACAGCTAGAAGGAGTACCCCAGTGGGCCCGCAACCTCTA
>CAZTBS010000041.1:1924-11663 GCA_964612125.1 uncultured Leucobacter sp.
CGCGCGCGTGAGCTCGGCCTGCAGCAGCTGTTCTGCCTCACCTTCGAAGTCGACTTCTTCGCGCGGCACGGCTTCAGCGAGGTCGGTGAGGATACCGAACTCGTGGCGGCCGATGTCTATGCCGAATTGCTGCGCTCGCATGACGAAGGCGTCGCCGAGTTTCTCGATCTGGCGCGGGTGAAGCCCAACACCCTGGGCAACACGCGCATGCTGAAGACCCTGTAACCGCCGCGCGGGGTTACCCTGGCGACATGAGCACCCTGCGCAATCCGGTTGGGCCTGAGGACAAGAAGGTGTATCTGCGGCGCAGGCTGATTGTGCTTGCAGCGCTCATCGCGGTGATCGTTGCGATCGTGATGGTCGTCATGAAGCCGGGATCGAGCGGCGGCGCCGCGGGCCCGCAAGAGGTTACCGTGCCGGATGATCTCGTCGCCGTCGAACAGGAAAACGCGGAAGCAACCGACCCGGAAGCGATTCCCGCGTGCACTGACGCGCAGCTGAAAGTTACCCCGGTGACCGACCGCGCAAGCTATGCGGCCGGAGAACTCCCGCAGCTGTCACTGACCGTGCAAAACGTCGGCGAAGCCGATTGTCAGGCCGACCTCGGCACCGCGGGCATGAGTTTTGAAATTAGTAGCGGACCCGATCAGGTGTGGCGATCCACCGATTGCCAGCAAAACCCCGACCACCGCCCGGTCATTGTGCAACCCGGCAAGCCGCTTTCGACCGAGGTGATTCCGTGGGACCGCACGCGTTCTAGCCCCGAAACCTGTGAGATCAGTCGCGACCAGGTAACCGCGGGTGGCGCAACCTATCACCTGCGCGTCGCCGTGGGTGGGGTGAACGGCGAGGGCACCGCGCCGTTCCTGCTCTACTAGCAGTCGTCTTACGGGGTCGGCGGCGCACCTAATCGATCCTCAAGACGCAGTGCGATCCACAGTTCCGCTCGCACGTCGGGGTCGGCGAGCGACTGACCCAGCAGGGTCTCGATGCGAAGCAGACGCCCGCGCAGGGTGTTGCGATGGATGCCCAGATGCTCAGCGCAGGCGCCACGGCTGCCCTGGTGGGTGAGAAACGAGCGCAGGGTGTGGCGCAGCGTCTCACGTTCGGTGTTGCTCAGCGGGTCAGCCGTACCCTCGGGCGCGGCGGTCAGCGCGAGCGGGCCGAGCACCGTGGCCGAGATCGCGCGCGTGGCAGCCACGTCACTGGCGGCGAGCGTGCGCAGCACGGGGGAGTCGCGATCCACCACGATGACCCGCGGCGAGCGTGGCTCTTGATAGAGCTGATCGACCGGTGACAGCGTCGCGAGATGCGGCCACACCGAGCGCTGACTGTTCAGGCAACCCGCGAGCGGGGTGGCGATGCCGACAACCACGTCGAGACCGCGTCGCGTTGCCAGCTCCACCGCGTGATCGGTGGGGGCGCCTGAGGTAATGAGCTGCCAGGCCCGCGCAATACCCGGTTGCGGTTCGGTGGGATGCGAGACCAGTCTCGCAATGCCGCCGCGTGGCTCTGCGCGCCATGCCGACACTGCGTCGGGGCTGCCCTGCACCGCAATGGCGCGCAGCTGCTGGGGCACGTCAACGCTCGGGTCAAGCAAGTGCAGCAGGTGTGGCGCGTGTGGATCGCCCGCCAGCAGGGCGTCGGTGAGTCGCGCCCAGCGCTGTGCCTCGCGGGCGCTGGCCCGCTCTTGCCCGCGATTCTCAACGCTCATCACAATCGCGCCGGCGGTCAACGCCGCTCGCCCCTCGGGTCCGAGTGGACCTCCCGCGACGGTGAGACGCCTGCCAGCGCCAATGTCGAGGCTGGTGAATGCCTCAGACTCCAGGAACGCGTCGGTGTCGCTGCCGGTGTTTGGGTGTCGCGACTCCGCTGCGGCGACGTTGGGAAACCCTGCGGTGCCAGCGAGCACCGTGCCGGCCCTGCTGATTACCGCGACTTGCCGGCCGGTGGCAGCGGCGACCGCTGAGATCACTCCGGCTGGCCCGGTTTCACCGAAGGCGTGGTCGAGGATGCGCTGCTGCGCGAGCAGGGCCTCGTGTGCCGAGCGCAGTTCATCGGCACCCAGCAGTGCACTCACCGCTTTACTGATCGCAATGAACGGCGTCGGCGGTGGCACTTCCAGCACGGCAACTCGGTACGTGGCGGCCGCTGCCCGCAGCGGTGCAGGGATGCGGTCGTGCACCACCCCAACCCCGAAACCAATGCCTGCCACGCGCGCGCGGCTGAGACCTGCGACAAAATCCAGCCACCGGGCATCTTCGGCGCCGAGGCTGACCCCGGTCGTGAGGACCAGCTCACCACCATCGAGGTAGGCGCTGAGATCAAGCAGTTCGGTGGTTGAGACCCAGCTGATGTGCGGATCGCCAGCACCAGCTTGCACAAGTGTCAGACCGAGCGCGGGCTGGGCGAGGAGCTGAGAGAGAGTGGGCATGCGTCATTCTTGCACAGTGGAACGCCCAGCAGAGTGCAACATTGGCAGTTTGCGTCGGTGTGTGCAGGCGTAGCATGACACCCAGAAGCGACGGTGCCCAGGAACTGGCACTGAAGAGACCGAGGGAGGACCCCGCGTGCAGCACGCCCCAGAATCGACGGTGACTGGCCCGCTGACGGGTATTCGCGTGGCAGATTTTTCGCGCGTGCTCGCGGGCCCGCACGCCACCATGATTCTTGCCGATCTCGGCGCAGACGTCATCAAAATCGAAGCACCCGAGGGTGACGGCACGCGCCAGTGGTCACCGCCCGTTAATGCCGTGGGCCAGAGCACCTACTTCGCAGGTGTGAACCGCGGGAAGCGGTCAGTCGTGTGCGATCTGCGATCCACTGCGGGAATTGCGAAAGCACGTGATCTGGCGATCACCGCAGACGTCGTGATCGAAAACTTCAAGCCCGGCACCATGGAGAAGTTTGGCCTTGGGTACGAAGCACTTGCCGCCGAGAACCCGGGTCTCGTCTACTGCTCCATCTCGGGCTTTGGCGACACTGCTGGGCGTGATCTGCCCGGGTATGACCTGCTGGTGCAGGCAGTGGGTGGCCTGATGAGCATCACCGGTCAGAGCGACGCCGAGCGCGGGGAACCCACCAAGGTGGGGGTCGCCCTGGTCGATATTCTCACCGGTCTGAACTCAGTGATTGGCATCCAGGCTGCGCTGCGTGCACGTGACACTGTCGATTCGCCGACCGCGGGGCGCGGGCAGCACATTAAAGTCACTCTGCTTGGTTCGCTGCTGTCGGCGCTCGCGAATCAGGCATCCTCAACGCTCGAGACCGGGGTGTCGCCGGGGCGCATGGGCAACGCCCACCCGTCAATCAGCCCCTACGAGACCCTCGACGCCGCCGACCAAGCAATCGCGCTCGCCGTCGGCACCGATGGGCAGTTTGCGCGGCTGTGCGCGGTGCTGGGTGTGCCAGAGCTTGCCGCCGACACACGCTTTGCTGACAACCCCAGCCGTGTCGCACATCGCGCTGAGTTGCGTGAGTTGCTGCAGGGGCGACTGCGCACGCGCCCAGCAGCCGAGTGGATCGCCGCGTTCACCGCAGAGAACATTCCCGCGGGCCGCGTCAACACCATCGCCCAAGCCATTGAACTCGCCGAATCCTTGCAGCTTGACCCGGTCGCAGTGACCCCGGCGGTTGCGGCAGATGGTTCCGCGCACGAACTGCGCTCGATCGCTCTGCCGATCTCGTTCTCTGCGACGCCGCCCAAGTACTCTGCCCCGCCGCCCGGCTTGGGTGAGCATCAAGACGACGCCAACTGGCGCTAAGCCCGTGCGGGGCGTGGCGATCCACACCCCGAAATCGACCCAGACCACATTCGCCCGCACGAGCGGGCCACACCCCAAGGAGTCATCATGACCACCACTATCGATCAACTCTTTAACGTTTCTGACTTCGTCACCGAAGAAGAGCGCGAGTGGCAGATGAAGGCACGCGAGTTCGCGCAGACCCGCATTCGCCCGATCATCGACCAGGCGTTCGAAGACCGTCGCCTGCCCGTCGAGCTGCTGCCCGAGGTGGGCGAGCTCGGCGCCTTCGGCATGTACATGCAGGGGTACGGGCTGAAGGGCGCGTCGTCGGTGGCGTATGGCCTCGTCGCCATGGAGTTCGAGGCGGTGGACTCGGGCTTCCGTACCGCGCTGTCGGTGCAGGGTTCGCTCGCGATGGGCGCGATCTACAAGTTCGGCTCAGAAGAGCAGAAGCAGCGTTGGCTGCCGGCTATGGGTCGTGGTGAAGCGATCGGCTTCTTCGGCCTCACCGAGCCGCAGGGCGGATCCGACCCCAACACTATGATCACCACCGCCCGCCGCGAGGGTGACTCGTGGGTGCTCAACGGCAAGAAGCGTTGGATCGGCCTCGCCACCATCGCGCAGGTCGGCGTGATCTGGGCAAAGGACGAGGAAGGTGTCGTGCGTGGCTTCGTCGTGCCGACCGACACCCCCGGCTTCCAGGCGACCGCCATCGAAAACAAGCTGTCGATGCGCGCCTCGCTGCAGACCGAGATCGAACTCACCGATGTGCGTCTGCCCCTCGACGCGATGCTGCCCGGCGCAAAGGGCCTGTCTGCTCCGTTCAAGTGCCTGAATGAGGCGCGCTACGGCATCGTGTGGGGTGTCATGGGTGCTGCCCGTGCGTGCCTCGAGGTGGCGGTGGAGCGCTCGCAGACCCGTGAGGTGTTCGGTGCGCCGATCGGTGGCAAGCAGCTGATTCAGGCGCAGCTCGCGGACATGTTCGTCGAGTATGAGAAGGGCATGCTGCTCGCGCTGCACATCGGCCGCCTGAAGGATGCCGGGAACCTCTCCTACGGGCAGATCTCGGTGGGCAAGCTCAACAACGTGCGCGAGGCCATCAAGATCGCCTCGAACGCTCGCTCGATCCTCGGTGGCGACGGTATCACGAACGACTTCCCGGTGATGCGGCACATGGCCAACCTTGAGTCCGTGCGCACCTACGAGGGCACCGATGAGGTGCACCAGTTGGTGATCGGGCGCGAGTTGACGGGTATTGCTGCGTTCGCCTAGGCGGATCGTTGCCCTGGGCGCTTGACGCTCGGGACCGCACGAGCGGGGGTGGAGTGATCCGCCCCCGCTCGTTGTGTCTCCTGCCTCTCCGGGGCGTCGGAGTCTGTCGTCCGGTGCTAGGTGCCCGGTGCCCGGTGCCCGGTGCTGGGTGCCCGGTGCTAGGTGCTTGGTATTGGTCTCGCGCAGGCTGCCCTTCAGAGCCGGTCAGTAAGTGTCGCTTTGCCTGGGTATTACGACATCTACTGCCCGGTCACTTTTGTCTGGTGGGTGGGTAGCGTGCTTGCACGCCTAGATAATTCTAGTAATATTAGAATTATTTGGTGAGGGGGTGGCATGCTGATCCGGGTGGATCCCGCGAGCGAACGCCCGCTGTACGTGCAGATCGCTGATTCGCTGCGCGGCGATCTTGCCGCGGGCGCGATCGGCCCGGGGCACGCGCTGCCGCCAGCCCGCGAAATTGCGGCCGGTTTGGGTATCAACGTGCACACCGTGTTGCGGGCCTATCAGCAACTGCGCGACGAGGGGCTCGTGGATCTGCGCCGCGGTCGCGGCGCAGTGGTCACCGCCGCCGCAACCGAAATGGTTGAGCTCCAACGCAGTGCCCGTGCCCTGATCGTGCATGCGCAACGCCTGGGGATTGGACCCGATGCGCTCGGCGCATTGGTCACAGGCATCGCCAGCGCCGCGCCGCCGCGCAGCCACAACACCCCTGCCCCCGCACACGAAGGAGACACTCAGCCATGAAAGCCGGAGCACGAGGCGGGAGATCCGCCACCCGCGATCTGCTGACACCGGCACAGCAGCGTGACTTTGCACGCGCGCGGCTCGCCGCCACCTGGGTGGGGCTTGTGTGGCCGCTCGTGGTCACTGTCATCGCGCTCACCCTGACGCTCGTGTGGCTTCCCGAGTTGCCCAGCACAGTGGCACTGCACTGGGGGCCCGGTGATCAACCTGATGGCTTTGGCCCAGCGTGGGCATATCCGGTGTTGACCGGTGCACTTGGTATCGCCTTGACCTTACTGATGTGGGCGATGGTGGTCGGCGGCAGTCGCGGCGGCGCTTTCCCGGTGTGGTCGCCGACCCAGCGGTTTATGGCTGCCTTCGCAGCCGGGCTCATCAGTTTCTTGCAGGTTTCACTCACGTGGTCGCTCGCAGTGCAGCGTGGGCTGGAAGATGCACGTGAGGCGCCTGCCATTGGTGGCGTGATGCTGATCGCGCTGGCGTTTGGAATGATCCTCGGTGGGCTGGGATGGTTCGTGCAACCCGCGGTTCGTATCGACGGGCCTCTACCCACTCCGATGACGCAGATCCCGCTGGCGCCCGGTGAACGCGCCGTGTGGGTGGGTGTTGTGCGGCCCGCGCGCAGTTTGTTCGTAGGGGTTGCCCTGGGCACGCTGGTGATGACCGTCGCTGCGCTGACAATGTATATCGCTGGCGCGCAGGCTTGGTGGGCTGTCGCGTTGATCGCTGCGCTGATGCTCGCGCTTGGCATGTGCAGCCTGTGGTTTCGGGTGCGAGTGGATCGCGACGGTCTGGAGGTGCGCTCCACTGCGGGCTTCCCCGCGTTTCGCGTACCGATTACTGCAATCACTTCTGCGCAGGTCGGCGAAGTGCATCCGCTTGCGGATTTCGGGGGGTGGGGCTTGCGTTGGGCACCCGGCCGTTTCGGTGTCGTGATGCGAGCTGGAGAGGCGCTCGTGGTGACTCGCACGGCAGGCCGTCAGGTGGTGGTGACCGTCGATGATGCGCACACGGCGGCCGCACTGCTTGAGACGTATCGCCTTTCGGGGAACGATCGCGCGGCAGCGGATCCGCGCACACCACCACACAGGAGTGAACATGATGCGGAGTGATCGTCTGGACCGGGTACCGTGGGTGGCGGTGGCCGTGTTTGTTGTGTCGGCATGCGTGCTGGCGTGGGGTGCAGCGTTGCCGCTGTGGCTGACCGGCGGCTCGCAGTCGCCGCTGCTTGGCGGGTGGCTGCAGCTCGTGGGTATGGCGATGATGTTCACCCCGGCGTTGGCGACGGTGCTCGTAGTCTTCGTGTTGCGCGTGCCGCGGGGCGCGCGTCTACGCTTCCTCGGCATGTGGCCGTTGCGTCCCGCGAAGCGGGTGATCTGGTTCACAGTGGCAGCGCTGTTCGTGCCCCCGCTGATTGTCGCAATGGGACTCTTTGTCTCGGCCGCGTTGGGCTTTGCAACGCTTGATCTCGTGAGCTTCTCGGGCTTTCAAGCGCTGATCGACGCGCAACTGGCGGCGCTCGACCCGGCGATGCGTGCAGAGGCTGGCGAGCTTCCTCCGGTGGGCCTCATCGTTGCCCTGCAATTGCTCAGTATCCCCGTGGGTGGAATCGTCAACTCGGTTTTCGCTTTCGGCGAAGAGGTCGGGTGGCGCGGATGGCTCCTCCCGGCGCTGCTGCCGCTCGGGACGTGGCCGGCGCTGATTATCTCCGGCGTGGTGTGGGGGCTGTGGCACTCACCGCTGATTCTGCTCGGCTATGACTTCGGCTTTATCGACTGGCGTGGCGTGGCTCTGATGGTTGCGGGCTGTGTGGCGTGGGGAGCCGTGCTCGGCTGGTCGCGACTGCGCACGGGGTCAGTGTGGCCTGCGGTATTCGGCCACGGGGCGCTGAACGCAGCCGCAGGCTTGGGAATGCTACTGGCTGCTGCCGGGTCAGATATGCCCATGTGGATCGTTGGCCCGCTTGGCGCCGTTGTGTGGGTGCTCATCGCGGTGCTTATGGTGGTGCTCGTTCTGACGGGGCAGTTCAAGGCGCAGCCTGAACTTGCCCTCGCGGCTCAGCCGGTAGCTATCCCGCCTGACCAGCCTGAGTTAGGCGAGCACTGAGCGGTCGAAGGGGTCGATGCTGATGCCGCGCTCGAGCACGTCGCGGCACCAAGCCTTCGCCGAGTGCAGTGAGTGGTCGCGGTAGTTGCCGCAGCTCTTCTCGTCGGTGCCGGGCACATCCTCCCAGGTCACCCGTTCAGCGATGTCTGAAAGTGAAGCTTTGATGGCTGCGGCTACTTCAGCCGGTTGCGGCTCGCCCCACACGATGAGGTGAAACCCGGTGCGGCAGCCGAAGGGGGAGATATCGATGACACCGTCCAAGCGGGTGCGCAAGAGACCTGCGATGGTGTGTTCGATGGTGTGCAGACCAGCGGTTGGAATCTCGCCCGCGTTTGGCTGCACCAAGCGAATGTCGTAGTTGGTGATCGCGTCACCCTGTGGCCCGTGCTCGACGGCGATCTTGCGCACGTAGGGTGCTTGCACCTTCGTGTGGTCGAGCGCAAAGCTTTCGACCTCGGCAAGTTCGACGTCACTCATGGGTGCTCCTCGGGTCGCAGGTGGATCCACGTGCGCCTCGCGGCGCTCGGGTAAGTGTGCGTGGATAACGCTACGCGATCCACCCGCGAATTGAGTGCTCGCTACGCCGCGAGGCGGCTGAGCGTAATGCTGGCGTTCGCGCCGGTGCGGTTGATCTCGACATGCCAACCGCGATCGGAGAGTGTGGCGAGGTCATGTTCTGCGGCATCAAGACTGTTCGTCTCGACGAGGTAGAGCGTGCGACCGCTGCCGCGGTACACCGAACGGTGCATAGCCCAGGCGGGCACGTGCGGTGCGGTGCCGTCCCCGAGGGCATGGTAGGGGGTGCGCAGGGCAGTAAGTGTGTGAGTCATGATGGGTCCTTCCGTGCGCGCAGTCATTGCGCACAGCAAATGTGAGGCCGTATGGCCGATTGTGGATCGCGAAAGCTACTGGCGAGTGAACGCAAGGTGGCGATCTGAGCCTGCTCAATGAACGATGAGCGGCGTGCTGAGCGGAAGATCGGAGGAGGAGATTTCGCGGCTGTCGGGCGCCTGCGGATCACGACTTCATGCTCAACGTTCCACCATACTACATGCGGACGGAAAATGCTACAATGAAATGTTCGGGGAGCTTCTGCCCCGGGGTATTGAGGAGGCGCCGCATGGCGGAGAAGTCGCTGCTGGTGTTTGCGCACAGTGACGAGGCGACCACCTTTGCACAGGCCGGAGTGCCGCACCTACTGACCGGTGTGGGCAAGGTGAATGCCGCGCTCAGCCTCACCGATGCCATTCTCGCGACCGGTCTGCGCGAACTTGAACGCGTGGTGGTGCTTGGCACCGCTGGAGTTGTTGGAGAAGGCCCATCGCTCGACGAGGTCTACCAGATCTCTGCGGCTGTGCAGCACGATTTTTCACTGCCGTCGCCGCGACTGGAACCCGCGGGTGAGATCCTCGCCGAGACCGCGGTGATCGCCACCGGAGATGTCTTCGTAAAAGACGACGAGCAGCGTCGCTTCATCGCTGAGCTCGGCGCCACGCTTGTCGACATGGAAACCTACGCCTACGCGAGCGTGTGCGCCAAGTTCGGTGTGCCGCTGCAGGTCTTTAAGGCGCCGTCTGACTTTGCCGACAGCTCCACTACCGATGAAGAGTGGGACACGGTCGTTTTCACGAAGAGTGATCAGTTGTTCGCTTTCGCCGAGAAGCGCTTAGCAGACGTGCTTCAGTGACCTGTCGCTGAGTCGTGGGAGAGCACTTTGCTCGCCCGCGACGTAGCGCTCCGGGTCTCGATTCGCGATCCACTGCTCATTCGCGTAAGCTTTTCCGCGGTGACGTGTCCGAGCGGCCGAAGGTGCAACTCTCGAAAAGTTGTGTAGGGTAACCCCCTACCGTGGGTTCAAATCCCACCGTCACCGC
>CAZTBS010000042.1:0-11302 GCA_964612125.1 uncultured Leucobacter sp.
GAGATGGGCTTCGCCCGCGAAGTCGCCGACACCCTGGTGTTCATGGACGGCGGAGTGGTGGTCGAGTCGGGAGACCCGGCACAGGTGCTCGCGAACCCGCAGCGGGAGCGCACCAAGGCGTTCCTCTCGAAGGTGCTCTAGCCTCACGTCCGCAGATCGGCCCCGCGTCTCTCAGAGGTGCGGGGCCGATGCGCGTTCGCAATCAGTCCCGCGAGGGCAGCGGCGGCCCGGCTGGGAAGTCGCTGCGGGTGAGGTCCATGAAGAGCGCATCCTCCAGGTGACCCTCCGGGCGCACCTGGTAGTCGCGCAGCACGCCGATGCGCTGAAAACCGAGTCGCTCATAGCTACGGATCGCGCCCTCGTTGTGGATGTTCGGGTCGAGTGTGACGCGGGTGATCCCCTCGCTGAACTCGTGGCGGATCGCCAGCGCGATGGCCTCCTCGCCGATGCGGCGCCCGCGGAAGGCCGTGCCGATGAAGATGTGCATCACGGTCGTCGGGTACTCGGGGTCCGATCCACGCAGCACGAACAGCGCGCCAGCGGTGCGGCCCTCGACCTCGATGATGCGAGCAGTTTCCGGAGCGTCGATGATCTCGGCGCGGATGCGCTCGGGGGTGTAGCCCACCCACCATATTGCGACCTCGGGCTCGGCGAGAATTTCGGCCAGTGCATCCGCATCACGTGCTGCGGGGTCGCGGAGCACGACCAGCGGACCGCGCAGGGTGGTCTGTGTGGTCACGCGTTGACTCCGAGGTCGCGCTTGATCTTGGTGGTGGAGATGCCCTCGGTGCGATCGAGGTAGACGACGTCGCAGTAGTCGGTGAGGATCTCGAAGCGAGGGTCCCCCTCCCAGTCGCCGCCCATCACCACGACGTCGATCTCGTATTTCTGCACGTCGTTGATCTTCTGCTCCCACGAATCCTCGGGAATGACGAGATCCACATACCGCACCGCTTCGAGCATCTTCTTGCGGGTCTCGAAGTCGTGGTAGGTCTTCTTGCCCTTGCCCTCGTTGAACGACTCAGTGCTCAGCGCGACGACGAGGTAGTCGCCCTGTGCGCGCGCACGTTGCAGCAGCCGAATGTGGCCCCAGTGCAGCAGGTCGTAGGTGCCGTAAGTGAGCACGCGCTTCATGCGGCGGCCTCCGTTCGTCGGGTGGCGCCGAGGAGTCGGCGATCCACGATGTCTTCGAGAGTAGTACAGCAGTCGGCGGGCCTTGATGGGTGCGCAGCCCCGCAGCTCGGCGTAGCCTGAAGAGGCGGGCGCAGCGAAGCGCCCCCAGGAGAGGAGTCACCATGCACACGAACCGTGAGCCCGGCGGGCTCGATCACGAATCAGATCCGGCGCACACTCCCGACGATGGTTGGGGAGAGGAGGGCGGGGCCTCCCACCTCGGGCCGGCGACACACATCGAATCCGGTCATACGACCGGTGAGGGCGCCGCCGACGAGGAGGAATAGGCTGAACGCATGAGCGAGTTCCGCCACGTCGTGCGCAAATGGGTGAAGCCCGAAGATCTCAACCAGCACGGCGCGCTCTTCGGCGGACGCCTGTTGCAGTGGGTCGACGAGGAAGCGGCGATTGTCGCGGTGACCCAGCTCGGCACGATCGACGTGGTGACACGGCATTTCTCAGCGCTCGACTTCGTGGCGCGCGCTGATCGTGGCGACCTGCTCGAACTCGAATATCGCGTGGTGCGCTTCGGGCGGACCTCGTTGACGATGAGCTGCCGAGTCGAGAATGCGGTGACCGGGCAGGTGATTCTGACCCTCGAGGAGATCGTCTTCGTCGCGGTGGATCGGCATGGCCGCCCACGCGAACACGGCTTCGGCGAGACGACCACGGGCACTGAACGAATCCGCGGGCTCGGTCACGAGCGGTAGCCGATCGCACGCCGTCGCTGCGCGCGCGGGTGACCGCGGAGCAGCCGTGAGCCCACCGGAGGGTGAACATCTGGGCGATGTGCTGCGCCGAACGCTGGAAATCCTCGGAATAACGGGTGACAGGGTGCAAGATGTGAACATGTCCATGTCGCCGCGGCATCCGCTGCGGCGACCCTCTTGAAAGGTGCCCGACATGTCAACCACTACGTCTCCGGAGAACCGCGCGGTCGACGCCGTTCGCACGATGCTCGGTCTCGGCGGCCTGATCGCTCTGATCGTGGGCATTCTGATCCTCGTCAACCCGGTGAAGTCGGGTGCTGTGATGATGCAGATCGTCGCGGTGATCGTCGCGCTCTACGCCGCCGGCGTGGGCGCCGTCTACCTGGGTTCGGCGATCTTCTCGAAGACCATGAAGGGGTGGAGCCGCACCGGCAACATCCTGCTCGGCGTGCTCTACATCGTCGGCGCGATCATCCTGTTCGCGAACATCGCGGCCACCGCGGTGGTCATCACCGCGTTCCTGTCGATTCTGATCGGTGTGCTGTGGGTCATCGAGGGCGTCTTCTCCTTCACCACGCTGAAGGAATCGGGCCATCGGGTGCTGACGATCATCTATGGCATCATCAGCCTGCTCGCCGGTTTCGTGCTCATCTTCTCCCCGCTGCTCGGCGCCGTCACGCTGTGGCTGCTGCTGGGCATTTCGATGCTCGTGATGGGCGCCGTACAGGTGGTGCGCGCCTTCGTGTTCAAGGCATAGCGGCGCGGACGCACCGCCGCTCACACGCAACGCCCGCTCGGTTCATCGCGAACCAGCGGGCGTTGCGCCGTCTCAGCCGAGTTTCTCGATCTCGACGAAGACAATCGGCGCCGACGAGACGCGATTCTCGACCTGGTGCTCCGCGCCGGCCGGGCGCGTGTAGCTCTGGCCTGCGATGAGCTCGGCCACGATCTCGCTGCCGTCGGCGTTGATGACGTGCATGGTGTCGGTCACCATCGGCACGACGACGTACTCCTGCGTGTGCACGTGCATCGGAATCACCCCACCGGGTTCGATCGTCCACTTCGTGACGCGGAAGTGCTCGTTCTCGATCTGGATCTCGCCGTGTGCGCTCATGTGCGTCGGGCCCTTCGGTTGGGGAGTGCGGGTGTATGGTGCGATTCGGGTGTGTGCGTGTGGCTGCGGTGTGTGTGGCTGCGGTTCAGACGCCCGCTTCGAGCGTGCTCGCGTCGATCGCCGCGTCGCCGAGCGCCAGCTCGATGTACTTGCGCAGCACCACGAGGGCATCGGTGCCCGCGTTGAACTGCGCGGCGACGAACGCGCCGGTGCGAATCAGCCGCAGCGCTTCGGCGATGGGCATGATCGCTCCCTTCGCCTGCTCGGCTTTGCCCTTGGGCAGGGCCGCACGCAGCTCCTCCATCGAGGTGAACAGCGGCAGCAGCAACTGCCCCTTCGTCGAGCGGATCGTGCGGATGTGCGTGGACTTCTTCTTCGCGGTGCCCGTGACGTCGACCACCAGGTAGCCGTCGCGCAGCGCGGTGAGGAACGCGGCGAGATGCGCGTAGTCGGGCGTCGACTGCAGCGCGCGGATCGCCTCGCGCACGGCGGTGTTCTCGTAGTCGGCGGTGAGACCCTCGGGAATCTGCGCTTCTGCCATGCCCCTAGCCTACGGCCGGTCGTCAATCGTCGCCGAGCCCCCGGGCCTGTAGCGCCTCGCCCGTGTGGCGAGCATGCGCCACCATGCGCAGCACCAGCGGCGTCGCATACGCGCGCAGGTTGCGGTCGAGGCCCCGCGCTCGTGCGGCCGCGCGGGTCTCGCGGGCGATGTCGATCGCGAGGGGAATCGCCCGGAAGGCGAGGGAGAACGTGAGCGCGACTCGCTCGGGGGAGACCCCCCATGGACGCAGCGGCCCGAGCGCCCAGACGAGCGTGTCGAGCATGTCGTCGCTGGCCGTGCTCGCAGTGACGGCGCTCGCCGCCAGGATCAGCGCGAGCAGATCGGCGACGACCTCGAGGCCCCGCTCCCACCCGTTCTGCCAGGCCTGGAAGGCGAAGAGCAGCACTGTCACGATCGCGAAGCCGCGCACGGCGCGCAACACGCCGCCCGCTCCCATGCCCGAGACGAGCGCGAGCGATGCCCCGAGCGCCAGCGCGATGAGCGCCGACGGCCACCCGGGCACCGCGACGACGGCGATGCCGAGCAGACACAGCCCGAGCAGTTTCGCCCCCGGGCGCAGACGATGCAGCACCGAGTCTCCTGGGCGGTAGGCGCCGAGCACCGGGCTGGTCACGCGTGCTCCCGATACCAGGCGACGACCGCGGCGGGCGAGGCGGCGGGCCTGGCGGCGGGGGCGTGCGCGGCGCTGGCGCTGTCGCGCACCACCTGCCCGTCGGCGATCACAAGCACGCGGTCGCAGCGCGCGGCGAGCTCGAGATCGTGCGTGGCGACGATCAGCTGCTGCGGCAAGCCGAGCAGCAGCTCCGAGATCTGCCGGCTGTTGCGCAGATCGAGCAAGGTGGTGGGTTCGTCGGCGATGAGGATGGCGGGCTCGGTGGCGAGCACGCTCGCGATGGCCAGCAGTTGCTGCTGTCCGCCCGACAGGGTGTGCACACTGCGGTCGGCCAGCGCCTCGAGGCCGAACCGCGCGAGCGCTGCCTGCGCGGCGGCGAGGCGATCCGCCTTGCGCGGGTGCTGCCGGCGCAGCGACAGCGCGACGTCTTCGATCACCGTGGGCATCACGAGTTGCGTTGCCGGGTTGGTGAAGACGAAGCCGACCTGCCGCCGCACCGCGGCGCCGTCGCGAGCGGTGTCGAGCCAGCGGTGCTCGGGCGGGCTGGTGGATCCGGCAGCCGGTGCCGTGCTGCGCGCCTCGGCGCGCACCCGCACGCTGCCCGCGGTGGGCAGCACGAGGCCGTTCAGCAGGCGCGCGAGCGACGACTTGCCCGATCCATTCGCCCCGATGAGGGCGATGCGGTGCTCGGCGAGGGTGAGGGTGGTCGGTTCGAGCACTCGCACCTCACCGTCATGCGTCGGCGCGACGATGGCGGCCTCATGCAGTTCGATCATGCCGGGTCGGCGGGGGTGCGTGCGGGGTCTGCTGCGGGCGAGGCTTCGCTGCCGGCAGCGGGCGTGCTGCTGCGGCCGAAGGCGCGGCGACGCGGCAGCAGGTCGGGGAAGGCGCGGTGCACCGCGGTGGCGACGATCGCAGCGAGCGCGATCTTGGCGAGATCGGCGGGCACGAAGGCGAGGTTGATGAGGAAGGCCTCGCCGACGCTGAGACCAGCGCGCCAGGCGAGCCCGAGCACGCCGAGCGTGTAGACGAAGACGATGTTTGCGATGAGGGCCGCGATGAAGATCTGCAGGGTGGTCATGACGGGCGCGCGGCGAGGGAGACGTTCGACGATGAAGCCGGTCAACCACGCGGCGAGCGGCATGCCGATCAGGTAGCCGACGGTGGGCCCTGCGAACGGGGCGAGGCCGGCAGACCCTCCCGCGAAGACCGGCAGGCCGATGGCGCCGATCGCCAGGTACAGCAGCACCGCGAGCAGGCCCCGGTTCGCGCCGAGCACCGCGCCGGCGAGGAGCACGGCGAAGGTCTGCAGGGTGATGGGCACCGCGCCGATCGGGATCGCCAGCACCGAGGCGGCCACGATGAGGGCGGCGAAGGTGGCGATGAGAGCGAGGTCGGTAGCGGGGCTGCGGCGTGCGCGGATCGTGGTCATGAGGGTTCGATTCCGATCTGGTGAGGGTGCGGGCGCCGATGCTCGCACCTGAACACTGTTCACCCTACACTGAACACTGTTCAGGTGCGACATGTAGGATCGACGCATGGGTCATAGTCGCACCGATGTCGTCGCTGCCGCATTGCGCGTGCTGGGCGAGCAGGGCCTCGAATTCTGTTCGATGCGGCGCGTGGCAGCGGCGCTCGATGTGCAACCGAGCGCGCTCTACCACCACGTGTCCGACAAGCAGACGCTGCTCGCGCTGATGGCCGATGAGATCGTGCGGGGCGTGGTGGAGCACGACCGCGGCGACGTCGCGCGGCTGTGCCGCGAGCTGCGGCAGGCGATGCTCGCCGTGCGCGACGGCGCCGACGTGGTGGCGACTGCCTCGGCGTATCGCCTAGGCGCATCGGCAGTCGAAGCGCGGTTGGCCGAGTTGCTGCGTCTGCAGCTGGGCGATGAGGGCACCGAGTCCGGTAGTGATGTCGCCGCTGGCCCCGCGCGTGCCGCCGCCGAGGGCGCCCGCACGCTGCTGCACTTCGTCTTCGGGCACACCCAGGCCACCCAGATGCAGCTGCAGGCCCTCGAGTTCCAAGCGCTCGCCGCGGGTCGCCCGGCAGACGCCGCCGCCGATCCACCCGGTGAATCGCGTGCAGCGCTCGATGCCTCCTTCGACCGCGGCGTCGCGACCATTCTCGCCGGACTCGCGGTGGGAGAAGAGACTCGCGCTGGGTTCGCCGGGTACCCGCAGGCAACCGCCCGAAACTAGAACAGCGTGTTGAGGTTCTGCATGCCGCGCAGTGCGTCGTAGTCGAGCACGACGCAGCGAATCCCGCGATCTTCGGCGAGGGTGCGCGCCTGCGGCTTGATCTCTTGCGCGGCGAACACGCCCTGCACCGGCGCCAGCACCGGGTCGCGGTTCATGAGCTCGAGATAGCGCGTCAACTGCTCAACACCGTCGATGTCGCCGCGCCGCTTAATCTCAATCGCGACCGAGGCGCCTGAAGCGTCGCGCGCCAGAATGTCGACCGGTCCGATCGCGGTCATGTACTCGCGTCGCACCAGCGTGTGCCCGTCGCCCAGTACCTCAATCTGCTCCGCTAGCAGCTCCTGCAGGTGCGCCTCGACGCCATCTTTAATGAGCCCCGGGTCGACGCCGAGATCGTGTGTTGAGTCGTGAAACACCTCGAATACCGACACGGCAAGCTGATCCGCGGTCTTCGCGTGCGTCACCCGCCACACCTCCGCGATGCCGACCTCGCGCTGTTCGTCGTCTGGATCTTCGGTGACTAGCGAGCACGGCGGGCTCATCCAGTTCAGCGGCTTGTATGAACCGCCGTCAGAGTGCACCAGAATCGAGCCGTCGTTCTTCAGCATCAGCACGCGGGTTGCCCGCGGCAGGTGTGCGCTGAGACGCCCGGCGTAATCTACAGAACAATCAGCCACCACGATTCGCACCGTGACAGCCTACCGGTTTCGCACGACGGTGGATCCGGGCTCTCGTGCCGCCCGCGCGATCAGGCCGATCATCACTGTAAACACGAGCAGCGCCCAAAACGCCTGCAGCAAACCCACGACCTCGCCGAGCAGGCCAAACGCCATGGGGCCCACCAGCATTGAGCCGTAGCCGATCGCCGACACCGCGGCGACATCGCGAGTGGCGGTTTCGCGCCGGTCACCCGAGGCCGAAATCGCAATTGGCCAGCCCAGTGCACTGCCCATGCCCCACGCCATGGTGCCGAGCAACAGACCTACCGGGCCGGGCGCCACAATCACCGTGATTACCCCGACGGTGGCGAACACTCCACTCGCGACCAGCAGGGGCACCCTGCCAAACCTCCCCAGCAGCGCCGAGCCCACGAGTCGCACCGCCAAGATCGAAGCGAAGAACACCCCGAGCATCAGCGCACCGGTTTCGTTGCTAACGTCGCGCCCATCGACCAACGCCAACGGTAACCAATCGGCTGCGGTGCCATCGAGCAGGCCTGCCGCCAACGCAATGGCGCCAATCGCGAGCACTCGCCGATCACGCCACGGACTGTAGCGGGCCGATCTTGTTGCACTCGCTGGCGCTGGGTGCTGTTCCTTTGCAGCCGCCGCAGAACTCTGGGAAACCACGGGAATCGAGCCCGTCATCGTGGTGAACGCGGGCTGCTGCCCGGCTGCGGAATCCACGATCGGGATCGATCCGGTGGCTGCAAAGTCGCGATCAGTGTCCGCGTTGGTGCTCTTCGTCGCGCTGTGGCGATCACGCGGGGCATCGGCGGGCACTCCACGCAGCGCGAGCAGCAGGGTGATTCCGATCAGCACGAACATGATCAAGAAGTGCAGCTCCGGCTCGAGTCGCAGACCCTCGGCAAGCGCACCCAGGCCGATCGCGGCGACCGTTCCGGTGCTGTACCCCGCGTGCATGAGGGGCATGCGTGGGCGACCCAGCGCACGTTCGGCAGCTGATCCACTGACGTTCATTGCGACATCTGCGGTCGCGAAGGTGAAGCCGTACACGAAGAGGGCGATGAGCCCGAGCGGGATCGATACGTTCAGAATGATGACGATTGCCAGCGGCATCGCGATCACCTGGGCCAGACCCGTCACCAGCATGGTGCGTTTTGGGCCGAAATGCTGCACGACCTGGCCCGACACGATGAGCCCGATCAGGCTACCCGCAGCCAGGCACAGGCCGTAGATACTCATCTCGAGCGTGGATGCACCGAGCTGATCGCGCACCGCCGGCAGGCGACTGAGCCAGGTACCAAAACTGAGGCCCAGGATGAGAAAGATCGCCGGCATCGTGCGCACCCAGCGCACAATCACGCGTCGCTCAAGTTGGTGGTGCTCGGTCACTCCACGAGTGTAGTGCGGCGTCGCAAATGGTGAAGCAGCGTGAGGGTGGCGGTGACCATCAGATGCGCAGTGTTCACGCGCCTCTTACCGCTGCTTCACCTTGCTCAGCAGCACGCTTGGACAGTGTGCAGATCTTGGCTGGATCGCCACTACGATATGCCTATGTCGTTTCGCCGTCGTACCGTTGCGCTCGCCGCAGCTCTCGTCACCGCCGTTGCCCTGTCCGGTTGTTCGTTGTTCGACGAAAGCCGTGACGATTTGGTTGATTCGCTCGACCCCAAGTCGATGGGTGCCGAGTGGCAAGCTGAGAACTTCGCCGCCTACTACGAGCAAGATATCGAATGGTATGCATGCGGCCCTGAGGAGGGCTTCGACCACTGGTACCAGGAGGAACTTGCTGCGGCGGGTTTTGACGTGGATCAGATTGCCTGTGCCTATATTCAGGCACCGTACGACTGGGAGAATCCCAGCGACGACTCATCGATTGAGCTCAATGTCGTTCATATTCCTTCCACCAGCGGTGAGGCGATGGGCACCCTGCTCGGTAACCCCGGTGGCCCGGGAGCAACCGGGTTGGATTTCATGTTCGGCATGGCCGTTTCGCCCGGCTTCGAGGAGGTCGCAGCGAATTATGATCTGCTGGGCTTCGACCCGCGCGGCATTGGCGGATCCACCCCGCTTGATTGCGACGGGGGTGGATCCGAGCTCCCCGTGATCCAGCTGGGTACCTGCATTGCCGATCAGCCCATTGCCCACACGATGGGGACCACGCAAGTCGCGCGTGACATGGAGCTGATGCGGGCGTTGATGAACGATGAGCAGCTGAACTTTATTGGGTACTCGTACGGCACGATGCTGGGCGCGACCTACGCCACGATTTTCCCGGAGAACGTGGGGCGAATGGTGCTCGACAGCGCCGAGGACGCGCAGTGGGCAAGCCTGATCCACCTCTTCGATCAGCAGGTCGCCATCGCCAATGCCACGATCGCCCTCGCCACCGCCTGCGAGACCGAGTATGAGGGGCAGGTGGAGGTGTGCCCCTTCGTCGACGAGGAGTCACTGCTGGCGGTGCTCGCGCAGTTGAACGCCGAGCCACTGGTCGCGAGCGACGGCACCGAGATCACCGGGGATTTGCTGCAGGAATACCTCGCGGGCGCACTCTACTCGAGCCATGCGGATCGCGGACGTACGCTCGACACGATCGCCCTGGCGCTGTTCGGCGATCAGGAATCGATCGACGCGATCGGCGAGGAATTCTCGGGCGGGTACCTGCCCGACATGGCCATGCGGGTCGTGACCTGCCACTCCTTCCCCATCGAGCCCGACATTCCGGGTCTGCTCGCCCATATCGAGGAGGTCGGCATGCCGCGGCTGCTCGGCGGCCCCGCGATCACCGATGAGACCCTCGCGCCCTTCACCGATCTGTCGTGCTACACGCTGCCGGGCAGCGGTCTCGACATCACCGATGCCTTCGATGCACGCGGGGCCGACCCGATTCTGGTCATCGGCATCACCGGCGACCACGCCACGCCGTACCAGTACGCCCAGGTGCTCACCGATGAGCTCGGTGATGCCACGCTGCTGACGCTCGACGGGCAGGGGCACGCTGCCAGCTACTCCGATCGCTCGACCTGCGTCGACGAGGCGGCGACGCGGTACCTGATCGACGGGGTCATGCCCGAGCCCGGCACCGTCTGCCTCGATGACTGGAACACCCCGCGCAGCTGGTCGGCCCAATAGGCCGCACCGCCGCGTGCGCGCCGCGCCCGCGGGCGGGGCGATCCACCCCCTGACCGCACCACCCATCTGCTATCGAAGGACACCCCATGACCATCGCCCCTGACAGCGCCGACCGCGCCGACTCTGCAACTGCCGCGCAGGAGAGCTGGCTGAGCAAGAATTTCGAGTTGTTCGTCGCCGTGCTGCTGGGCATCGCCTCGGTTATCACCGCCTGGGCGTCGTTCCAGGCATCGCTCTACGACGGCGAGATGTCGGCGGCCAACACGAAGGCGGGCGTGCTGGCAGCCGAAGCCGAATCGCTGTACCTCGAGGGCAATCAGCAGTACATGCGCGACGGGCAGCTGTTCGATCGCATCACCGAACTCAGCATTCAGTCGTCGAGCAGCAACCCCGAGACGGCGGCGCTCGCCGACGAAACGATCGATGTGCTGACCTTCCAGTCGCTCACCGAGGATTTCGCAGCCGCACTGGAATGGTCGGCCGCCGAGAACGACGCGGATCCTGAGTTCTTCACGCACCCGCAGGACAGCGAGGAGTATCTCACCGCGCTCTTCGGGGGGTACCACGAGGTCAAGGCCGAGGCCGATGCCGCGCTCGAGAGCTCGGCGAAGTACAACGAGCTCGGCGATCAGCTGACGCTCGCCACCGTGCTGCTGGCCATCTCACTGTTCCTCTTCGGTATTGCGGCGATCATCCGCAGCCTGCGCATGCGCCTCATCATCACCGGCGTCTCGACCGTGGTGATGGTGGTCGCCACGGTGATGTCGGTGATCGTCGTGAACACCCCGGTCGCATGAGCGCACCGGGGGTCGCATGCTCGGCAGCGCGCGGCCCTCGGTGTGCCTCGATATGATGGACGCAGTTCAGTTTTCTCGCGAATGCTGATCACATGATCGAGGCCCGAGGGGGAAGATATGCGAATCGGCGGAATCGTGGCAGCGGTGGCGGCGATCGGCCTCACCTTGGCGCTGGGCGGCTGCGCGGCGACCGAGGTGCAACCCGAAGGGGAGAGCGCTCGGCAGGCGACGGCGTTTCCCGCGGTGTACGCGCAGGAGGTTGAGTGGCAGGCATGCGACTCTGAGTTTGGTTTTCGCGACGACTTCGAGGCGCTGGT
>CAZTBS010000043.1:0-10512 GCA_964612125.1 uncultured Leucobacter sp.
AAGGCACACCCTCTGCTGGTGGTGAAGGCGGGCTACTTCGATGGCAAGCCGCTGACCGCTGCTGAGGTTGGCAAGCTCGCTGATCTCGAGAGCCGTGAGGTTCTGCTGGCCAAGGCCGCAGGCGTCATGAAGGCCTCGCTGATCGGTGCCGCGCAGCTCTTCAATGCTCTGCCCGCCAAGGCCGCTCGCGGCTTCGGCGCGCTGCAGGAGAAGCAGAGCGCGTAAGAACCTACTCGGTTCACCCCCAGAAGACCCGCTCGGTGTGCATCGCGCGCCGGGCTCACATCAAGGAGAAACATCATGGCAAAGCTGTCGCAGGAAGAACTGCTCGAGCAGTTCAAGGAGATGACCCTCATCGAGCTCTCCGAGTTCGTGAAGCTGTTCGAAGAGACCTTCGACGTTTCGGCTGCTGCTCCGGTTGCTATCGCCGCTGCTCCGGCTGCCGGTGGCGCTGCTGAGGCTGTCGAAGAGAAGGACGAGTTCGACGTTCTGCTCGAGGGCGCTGGCGACAAGAAGATCCAGGTCATCAAGGTTGTGCGCGAGCTCACCGGCCTGGGCCTGGGCGAGGCAAAGGCTCTCGTCGAGGAAGCTCCCAAGAACGTGCTCGAGGGCGCGAAGAAGGAAGTTGCCGAGGATGCGCTTGCAAAGCTCACCGAGGCTGGCGCGGCTGTCAAGCTCGTCTAATTCTCTGTGACTCGCATGCGGGTCACGCGCGTTCACTTGTTCGCGAGTGGATCAGGGCGAGGTGCTTCGGCACCTCGCCCTTTCGCGTTCCTGCGTGCGGTGCACTGGGTCGACCTTCAGCCCCGCAGGCACGCTGGATTGATCGAGGTCGGTGCTTCGCCCCGATCTCAGCGCTCTGGTGTCAGACGTGCTGGATGAGGGCGGTGGCAATCGCGGCGAGACCTTCGCCGCGGCCGGTGAATCCGAGCCCGTCGGTGGTGGTGGCGCTGAGGCTGACCGGCGCTCCCACCAGCTCAGACATGCGCGCCTGTGCTTCTGCACGGCGCGGCGCGAACTTCGGACGCTGGCCGACGATCTGCACCGACACGTTGACCGGTGCCCACCCAGCCTCAGCCAGGCGGGCGAGCGCGAGTGTCACAAACCCGGTACTTGCGGCACCGGCGGTGTCGGGGTGATCCACCCCGACAAGCTCGCCGATATCGCCGAGGCCAGCCGCACCGAGCAGCGCGTCGACGATCGCGTGGCACACCACATCGCCGTCGCTGTGGCCCGACAGGCCCGGCTCACCGGGCCAATCGAGACCAGCCAGCCGCAGGGGAGCAGCGGGGTCGTAGGCGTGTACATCGACGCCGGTACCGACGCGCATCATGCGTTGGTGCGGCCCAGCGCGAGCGCACCCTCGAGCATCACCAGGTCTGCGCGGGTGGTCACTTTGTGGGCGAGCGCGTCGCCTGCCACCGTGTGCACCGCGCCGCCGAAGCGTTGCACCACCTCGGCGTCATCGGTGGGAATCCCAGCACCCGCGCCGTCGTGGGCCGCGGCACGTACCTGCGCGGTTTCGTGTGCAGCAGCGAGCCCTTCGCGGGTAAATCCTTGCGGAGTTTGCACCGCGACCAGTGTTGAGCGGTCGACGGTGGCCACCACAGTGCCTGCAGCATCGACCTGTTTCAATGTGTCGGCCACCGGTAACGCTGGCACGACCGCCTCACCGGTCTGATGCACTCGCTCAAGCACGCGCGTAAACACCGCAAGCGGCGTCAGCGGTCGCGCGGCGTCGTGCACGAGCACGGTGCGAATCGTGTCGTGCAGCGCTTCCATGCCAAAGCGCACCGATTCGTGTCGCTCCCGGCCGCCCGGCACCACCGAAACCTGCCACAGCGCACTCTCGGGCACAATCTCGTCGGCAAGCGCCAACGCGGTTGCCGCATACCCCTCAGGTACCACGAGCACCAACTGCCCGGGCACGGTCATCGCGGTGATCGTGCGGATACTGTGCGCGAGCATCGGTTCCTCGCCGAGTGGCACAAACGCCTTCGGCGCAGCTGCGCCCAAGCGTTCGCCCCGCCCTGCGGCAACCACAATCACGCCCAGTTCGGCGACGTGGTGCGGTGAGGTGGCGTGTGGATCAGGCTGCGTGCTCATGCGCAGTGTGCCCGCTAGGAAGCGAGCACCTCGTCGAGCACCTTCGAGGCTTGCTCTTCGTCGGTTTTCTCGGCGAGCGCGAGCTCAGACACGAGGATCTGCCGCGCCTTCGCGAGCATCCGCTTCTCGCCTGCAGACAGCGAACGAACCTCTTGATCGCGCCGCCACAGATCGCGCACGACCTCGGACACCTTGATGACGTCACCAGACGCCAACTTCTCAAGGTTTGCCTTGTAGCGCCGTGACCAGTTGGTGGGCTCTTCGGTGAACGGTGCACGCAGCACCTCGAAGACACGTTCCAGACCGTCCTGGTCAATCACGTCGCGCACCCCGACGAGGTCGCAGTTCTCTGCGGGAACCTCGATCGTCAGGTCACCCTGGTTGACCTGCAGCTTCAGGAAGAGCTTCTCTTCACCACCGAGCTTGCGCTTCTTCACCTCGATGATCTTGGCTGCGCCGTGGTGGGGGTAGACGACGGTCTCTCCGACCTCAAATTGCATCGAGCTGGCTCCTTATATCAGTCCAGCTGCCAGTTTACCACATCACCCGCCGTCACTTAGGTAATCCTTAGCTGCAGCCTAGCGGGTGTCGACGATAGTATGATTTGAACTGTCAGCGCCGTTTGCGATGCTTCCGCGTCGCCCACTGTCCGGAGGACACACACCTTGAAGACTCGTCGGATCGCATCGTCCATCGCTCTTGCGGCGGCCATCACCCTCGGAGCCACCGGCTGCGGCTTCTTCGTGCCGCAGGCGACCACTGAGCCCTACGCCCCCAGCGACGGCATTGACGTCACTGTAGCCGGAGCCGAGGTACGTAACCTGATGCTCGTCGTCGACGAGTCGGGTGAGAACTTCAACGTCGTGTTCACCGGCGTGAACACCGGCACGGCAGCCGTTGACCTGCGCATCACCTTTGTCGCCGAAGACGTCGCGGCCGAGGCCAGCGCTGACTTCACGCTGAAGCCCGGCAGCACGCTGTTTGGTGACCCCGAGGGTACCGTTGCGCCAGTGCTGATTTCGCTGCCTGACGTGATCGCCGGATCCACCGTCACTGCGTTCTTGCAGGTGCCGGGTGGTGCCGATGTTGAGCGCCAGGTGCCCGTGCTTGACGGCACGCTTGCTGAGTACCGCAACTTCGTGATCTCTGAGAAGAGCGTCGCGCTGGTGGAAGATCTCGCTGCAGACGAGGTCGAGAACGCAAACACCGACGCCGAGACTCCCGCCGCGGAATAAGCGCTGCGGCAAGCTCCGCACCCATCTCGTGAAACGCCCCGGTCATCCGGGGCGTTTTCATTTCCGCTGGTGCGCAGTTCATTCGCGCTGGCGGCGAGGCGGCTGCGAGTCGCCCCGAGCAAGCCGCTGATCTCGCACCCCGTTCGCCACATCAACGCCCCTTGTTCCGATGCAACAAGGGGCGTTGGTGCAAGTATGGGGCTTCGGGGATTCAGCGCCTCAGCGCGCCGGGGCGGCGGGGCGCCCGGGAGCTTGCGCGCCGGGCAGCCCGCGCAGACTAAGCGAAGCGGTAGCCGACGCCACGCACGGTGGTGACGAGCTGCGGATCCTTCGGGTCTTCCTCGATGCGCGAGCGGATCCGCTTGATGTGCACGTCGAGGGTCTTCGTGTCGCCGTAGTAGTCGCTGCCCCACACACGGTCGATAAGCTGCCCGCGCGTCAGCACTCGGCCCGAGTGCCGCATCAGGAGCTCGAGCAGCTCAAACTCGCGCAGCGGCATCGCGATTTCCTCACCGCGCACGGCGACGGTGTGTCGTTCGGTGTCGAGGCGTACGCCATGCTCTTCGAGGACACCCTCCTCGTAGTACTCCTCGTCAGGTCCGTCGTTGTCGAGATCAGCACGCCGCAGCGTCGCTCGCACCCGTGCGAGCAGCTCGCGCGTGGAGTACGGCTTCGTGATGTAGTCATCAGCCCCTAGCTCCAACCCCACGACGATGTCGATCTCGCTGTCTTTCGCGGTCAGCATGATGATCGGCACGCGCGAGCGCGCGCGGATAGAACGGCACACTTCGGTGCCCGGCAAACCTGGCAACATCAGGTCAAGCAGCACGAGATCGGCATCCGATCCGGGGAAGACACGCACCGCCTCAGTCCCATCGGCAACCACCTGCACCCGGTACCCCTCGCGCTCCAACAGGAAGGCCAGGGGCTCCGAGATTGAAGCCTCGTCCTCAACCAGCAGAATGCGCTTACTCACGTGCGTTTCCCTCTCGACGTTCCGATACCGATGCTGTAGCCGAGCCGAGAGGCTCAGGCTGTTTGCGTTTGCGCTTTCCCTTGTTCTTCTTCTCCCCGCTACCGTGATCCACAAGCGGGAAGGTGAGGGTGAAACTTGACCCCACCCCAGGCTGCGACCACACGTCGATGTCGCCGCCGTGTGCTCGCATGGTGTGACGCGCGATCGAGAGCCCGAGCCCGGTGCCACCACCTTCGCGGCTGCGGGCCGCATCAACGCGGTAGAACCGTTCAAAGATACGCGGCAGGTGTTCGGCGGGGATCCCCTCGCCCTGGTCGGTGACGGTGATGGTGCAGAATCGCTTGTTCGACTCGATGCCGATGCCGACACGGCTCCCAGCAGGGGAGTGCCGAATCGCGTTGCTGAGCAGATTAGCGAGTACCGTGCCAATCGATGATGGGCGCCCGAGGGTAATCGGATCGTCGGTACCATCACCGTCGTCAGTCAGTACGAGCTCGACGTCGTGCTGCGACGCGAAGTCACGGTGGGCTTCGACCTCGCTGCGCACCACGGCGCGCAGCGACACCGGCTCACGATCCTCTGGTTTCAGCGTGGCTTGGGCCTCCGAGAGCTGAATGATGTCGCGCGAGAGGTCACCCAGACGCCGCGATTCCTTGATCAGGCGCCGCGCAAAGTTCCGCACGATATCCGGTTCGTCTGCGCCTTCCAACACAGCCTCAGAGAGCAGACCAATCGCAGCGATCGGCGTCTTCAATTCGTGGCTCACGTTCGCGATAAAGTCGCGGCGCATCGCGTTCACGCGCTGCTCTTCGCCGAGATCCACAGCGAATACCGCCAGAAAACGCTCCTGAATGCGCACGATCTGAACCCGCACATTGTCGGAAGGGTTCTCCGGGTCGGGCATGCGCGTATCGGGCACGCCGGTGGTCATCACCTGACGTGCCCGTTGCAGAAAGTCGGCGTCGCGCAGTTCTTCTCCAGTGACGCGCGGATCTTCGCGCGCAACAGGGTTTGCGTACACGAGTGACAGCGATGCATCAAGGATCACGGCAAAACTATCGACCGAATTCAAGATCTCGACGGCCACCTCTGGGAGTTCCGGGTGCATCGCCTGTGCGCGTCGCTTTCCGGCAGCGCGCGCCGCAAATACGGTGCCGGTGACAACCGAGCCGGTGAGCATGCCGAGCGCGACAGAGGCCAGCACGAGGGCGGTCGGGGTCATGGCTCAATCGTACGGTGCGGCTGTCAGCCGGAAGTCGCGCGTTCAGCTCCTGTTCACTTTGCGGATCGTCACTGTTCACGGTCGCAAGTGACACTATGGAGTGTGTGCGTCAAAAACAGGCGCAACTGCGCGCCGCGTTCCGGGCACGGCCGCGACGATCCACAATAGAGAGCACACACTGTTCGGGTGTGGTCGAAGGGAACCGTTCATCATGCGTGAGGTATTTCAGCAGGAACTTGCAGAGGTGCAGAGTCGCCTGGTTCAGATCGCTGAACTGGTAGAGACCGCAATCCAGCAGGCAACCACCGCGTTCCGCACGAGTGATGTGTCTCTTGCTGAGCAGGTCATCGAAAGCAGCGAGCGGGTTGACGAGATGGCGACGCAGCTCGACGAGCTGACGATCGACATTCTGGCCCGTCAGCAGCCGGTCGCGAGTGACCTGCGCCTGATGGTGGGTGCACTGCGCATGGGAGCCTCCCTGGAGCGCATGGCTGATCTCGCCGAACACATCGCGCAGCTGGCGCGTTACCGCTACCCGGAGAGCGCGATCCCGCAGGGCCTGCGCAAGACCTTCGCTCGCATGGGTGAGCTCGACACGGTGGTCGCCGGCAAGCTGGTTGAGTTGCTGCGCACCCAGAACCCCGAGCTCATCAACGAGATCCGTGACATGGACGATGCGATTGACGAACTGCACGCGAAGGTGTTTGAGAAGGTACTGAGCGACAAGGTCAACACCAACACCACTGGTGTCGTGGATGCGACGCTCGCCAGCCGGTATCACGAGCGCTTTGGCGATCACGCAGTGAACATCAGCAAGCAAATGCACTACTTCCTGCGCGGTGAATTGATCTGAGTGGATCACCCGCCCCGGCAGGCCAGGCGGGCTCGCCAGGGGTGGTGCCCTAGGCTACTGATGTGAAACAGCGCATCTACGACTCGCGGCAGCAAGACGTCGTCGACCTGGACCCGCGGGTGCCAGGTGAGGTCTCGATGTACGTGTGTGGACCGACGGTGCAGTCGGCCCCGCACATTGGGCACCTGCGGAGCGCTCTGGTATACGACCAGATTCGGCGCTGGCTTGCGGCCTGCGGGCATCGCGTCACGCTGATCCGCAACGTCACCGATATTGACGACAAGATCCTCGATAATGCCAGGCTCGCGCAAGAGGCTGGCGGGCGCGAAGAGTGGTGGGCTTTGGCCTACCGTGTCGAGCGTGAGTTCACCGCCGCGTATGACGCCATCGGCGTACTCGCTCCGACCTACGAGCCTCGCGCGACCGCAAACATTGCCGAAATGGTTGCCCTGATTGAGCGGCTCATCGAGCGTGGGCACGCCTACCAGGCAGAGGACGGATCGGCCAGTGTGTACTTCGACACCGCGAGCTGGCCAGAGTATGGTGCGCTGACGCGGCAGCGCCGCGAGCAGATGGAAGATGCCGCCGACTCTGAGCCGGTCGGAAAGCGTGATCCGCGAGATTTTGCGCTCTGGAAGGCGCATCGTGCGCACGAACCGGCAACCGCGGCTTGGCCATCGCCGTGGGGGAGTGGCCGTCCGGGGTGGCATATCGAGTGCTCGGCAATGGCCACGCGCTATCTTGGTGAGGCCTTCGATATTCACGGCGGCGGACTCGACCTGCGTTTTCCGCATCACGAGAACGAACTCGCGCAGTCTGCCGCTGCGGGCCACCCGTTTGCGCGGCACTGGATCCACAACGGCCTCGTCAATACCGGCGGTAAGAAGATGTCGAAATCGCTCGGCAACTCGCTGTTCGCCCACGAACTGCTGCGTGCTGCGCGCCCAATCGTGCTGCGCTACTTCCTGGGGTCTGCCCACTATCGATCGGTGCTCGAATTCTCCGAGGATTCGCTCGCCGAAGCCGCCACTGCATTCGAGCGCATCGAGGGCTTCCTTGACCGCGCGCACAACGCCTTCGCAGAGACCGCAACAGACGCCGTGGTCGCACCACTGCACGGCACCGCCACCGCAGAGATGCTGCCAGCGGCGTTCACAGCGGCTATGCTGGACGACTTCGGGGTGCCACAGGCGCTCGCCGCCCTGCACGGGGCGGTGCGCGCAGGCAACACCGCGATCGACGCGGGTGACCTCGACACGGCGCGGGCGCGTGCCATCGAAGTGGTGGCCATGCTCGATGTGCTCGGTCTCGACCCGCGCGACGAGCGGTGGGCTGACACGCCCACCGGTGCGGATACCGCCGCCCACACCGCGCTCGACACCCTGATTACCGCTCTGATCGCTGAGCGCCGTGAGGCGCGTGCCCGCAAGGATTTCGCCACGAGCGACGCGATCCGCGACCGCCTGCAGCACGCGGGGATCGCACTCGAAGATAGCCCGACCAATACCCGCTGGAGTCTCGCATGAACGTTAAGAAATCGCGCCCCGGCGCCGTCCGCAAGAAGAGCCGCGGTAAGGCCGTCGGTTCCGGCGGACAGGGTCGGCAGGCGCTTGAGGGTCGCGGCCCCACGCCGAAAGCGGAGGATCGCCCCTACCACCCCGCGGGGAAGGCCAAGGCCGCCAAGGAGCGCTACGCCGCGGCTGGCGGCAAAGACCCGCGTCGCGGCGGTAAGCCGGATCGCCAGCAGCGGGCGCCCCGCAAGGCAAACGATGATTCCGAGCTGGTCACCGGGCGGAACTCGGTGCTAGAGGCCCTGCGCACGAAGATCCCCGCGACGACGTTGTACGTCGCGGCACGCGTCGAAATGGACGACCGCATGCGCGAGATCCTGGGTCTCGCGGTCGGTCGCGGCGTGCCCGTGCTCGAGGTGATGCGCCCCGAACTCGATCGCATGACCACGCGCGACACCGTGCACCAGGGGGTGGCGCTGAAGGTGCCCGCCTACGAGTACGCGCATCCCGATGAACTGCTCGAGTCGGCGGTGGAGAGCGGCGAGACGCCGCTGCTGGTCGCCCTCGACGGCGTCACCGACCCGCGCAATCTCGGAGCCATCATCCGTTCGGTCGCCGCCTTCGGCGGGCAGGGCGTGATCGTGCCGCAGCGCCGCTCCGTCGGACTGAACTCCGCCGCGTGGAAGACCTCGGCGGGCGCCGCCGCGCGCATTCCCGTGGCGATGGCGCCGAACCTCACGCAGACGCTGAAATCGCTGAAGCAGCAGGGCGTCTTCGTGCTCGGGCTCGATGGCGACGGCGAGGTGTCGCTGCCCGGTCTTGCGCTGGCGGATCGCCCGGTCGTGGTCGTGGTCGGCAGCGAGGGCAAAGGCCTGTCGCGGCTCGTCACGGAGAACTGCGACGCGGTCGTGTCGATCCCGATCTCTGCAGCGACCGAGTCGTTGAACGCGGGCATCGCCGTCAGCGTCTCGCTGTATGAGATCGCGAAGCTGCGCGCAGAACGCACTACAGCACCGTAAGCTCGGTCGCCCGCCAGCGGTTGTCGATCCACTCGAAGCGGATCGGTACCGCGTGGGTGCGCTGCGCGGTGTGCAGTACCACGGTTGCCTCCAGCGCGTGCGGTGCTGGGCGTGACAGAAACACCCGGCCGGCCCGTGGCGTGGAATGTCGATCGTCGCGGAACAGTCGCCGCCGCTCCATGCGTGCGGCCCGCACCCGACTGAGTTCGGTGGCGAGTCGCCAGGTCACGGCGTTGCCGAGTTGCGCGATCGTGCGCACACCCTCGAGTGCCTCAAAAGTGTGCACCGCGAGCGCCGCGATCATCTTGGGTTCCGGGCACGGCAGCACATGCGATGCGGCGTGCTGCGGGTGTGCGGCGATAGGGGTGACAGGGGGCATGACAGGCTCCGTTCAGGAAGGTGTCGTGCGGCAAACGCCCCCTATTTCCCCTGGCTGCGCCGAACGCTCGAACATGTGTCGAGGAGAATCACCATACCTCGCAGGCAACTCACGCTGTCAAGAAGCCTTTGCGCCTAGTGACCCAGCGCTCAAGAAACACGCGACCCTCAGTACACTCAAATCATGTCAACGCTGCGTAATCTCGCCACCAAGTACTCTTCGCTCAGCGCGGAAGAGCTCGACTGGCTGGAGCTCTTGATTCTGGACTTCCCGCTGCTTGCCGATCTTGCGCTGGGTGACGTTGTCCTGTGGGTACCGACGAGTGACGGTAATTACCTTGCAGCTGCGCATAGCCGGCCCTCTGGATCGCTGACCCTCTTCTACCGTGACGTGATTGGCGATTTCTTGCGCCCCGACTGGCGCGAGGTGGTTGATGAGGCGATCCACACCCGCCAACCCGCATTCTCGCGCGCGCCGATTTGGGTCGAAGAAAACGCGATGAAACTTCGTGCCTACTCGGTCAGTCGTCTCGACGACAGCGGGGCCACCGCGACCGCTCGCAATACCGATACCGGTGTGATCACCACCACCGTCGGCCTGCGCTCTGAGCCATTTGCCGTGGTCACCGTGCACACCAGCGCGACCGATGCGCAGGGTGACACACGCATTGGAAAAGCCTTCCGCGAGGTCGCGTCTGACCTGTTCTTGATGATTCAGCAAGGCCTGTTTCCGTCGCCCGGCGCATCTCGTGGTCGCGAGCGTGGTGCCCCACGTGCCTCCGATGGGCTGGTGCGCATCGACACCAAGGGCATCGTCACCTTTGCGAGCCCGAACAGTCAGACCACTTTCGGGCTGCTGGGGCATCGCGATGAGCTTGAAGGCGAGAACTTTGCAGAGGCGGTCGCCAGTCTCGTGCACGGTCAGCCCGACACGAACGAGTCTCTGCCACTCATCACGCAGGGCAAAGTCGCAAAGCGAGCAGACATCGACGTGCGGGGGCGCACGGTAACGCTGCGCTCGATCCCCGTGATCCGCGATGACGAGCGGATCGGGGGCATCGTGCTCACTCGTGACGTTACCGATCTGCGCCACCAGGAACAGGAACTCATCACCAAGGATGCGACGATTCGCGAGATCCACCATCGCGTAAAAAACAACCTGCAGACGGTCGCTTCGCTGCTGCGCGTGCAGGCGCGACGCGCGCGCAGCGA
>CAZTBS010000044.1:0-10481 GCA_964612125.1 uncultured Leucobacter sp.
GCGCCTCCCGATTTAGAAGCAAGGAAGAACTGAAATGGCAAGAGTAAAGCGGGCCGTCAACGCCCACAAGAAGCGTCGCGTAATTCTCGAGCGCGCAGAGGGCTACCGCGGGCAGCGTTCACGTCTGTACCGTAAGGCAAAAGAGCAGGTTACCCACTCGCTCGTTTACGCATACAACGACCGTCGCAAGAAGAAGGGCGATTTCCGTCGCCTGTGGATCCAGCGCATCAACGCCGGTGCACGTGCAAACGGTCTGACCTACAACCGTTTCATCCAGGGTCTCGGCCTTGCCGGTGTTGAGGTTGATCGCCGCATGCTTTCCGAGCTTGCCACCAACGAACCGACCGCGTTCGCGGCGCTCGTTGAGGTCGCCAAGCAGGCACTCCCCGAAGACACGTCAGCGCCGAAGGCTGCTGCGTAAGCTTCTCCTGCGTGCCTGTGGGCCCTGTTGCGTCAGCAATGGGGCCCACAGTGTTTCTGGGGGAGGGTGCGGGCACCGACGGTAAGGTGTTGTGGTGATCGACAATCCGAAAGCACCTCGCGTGCGCCGCATTGCCGCCCTGGCACGCAAGAAAGAACGTCTCGAGAGTCAGCGGTTCTTGGTCGAGGGGCCGCAGGCGGTCCGCGAGCTCCTGTTGCATCGCCCCGCGTCCGCGGAGGTGATCTACACCACCGCAGGCAGCGAAGAATGGCAGCGTGAGCTTGAGCGGCTTGCGAATGCCAGCAGTGTGCCGATCGAGTTGGTCAGCGAAGCGGTGCTGGCAGCCATGGCAGAGACGGTCACCCCGCAGGGTGTCGTCGCGGTAGCGCGCATCGCGCAGGCCGCGGCGGAGGAAGCGCTGCGCGGTGCGCGGCTGGTTGCCATTCTCTTCGAAGTGCGCGATCCCGGAAACGCTGGCACTGTGCTGCGTGCCGCAGATGCTGCGGGTGCGGACGCGGTGATTTTCGCGGGGGACTGCGTGGATCCGTGGCACCCGAAGGTGGTGCGATCGACGACTGGTTCGCTGTTTCATCTCCCAGTGCTTACGCTGCAGTCACTCGACTCAGCGATCGCGTTGGTTCGGGATGCCGGTCTGTCTGTCTTGGCTGCAGACGTCCACGGCGATCCACTCACCACAGTCACCGCAACTCTTGCGGGCCCCGTCGCCTGGGTGTTCGGCAACGAGGCCCGAGGCCTGACTCCCGAACAACGTGGACTGGCAGATCGAGCAGTCACTCTGCCGATATATGGACGTGCGGAGTCCCTGAATCTTGCGACCGCGGCATCGGTGTGTCTCTACACCACTGCGTTTGCGCAACGTGCAGAGATGTCACTCACGTCCCGCTGAACAGTGTCTCTCCGAGCATCCCGCCTGCCTTGAATCCCGGCAGAATCGCAAACACCGCAGAACCCGTGTGCGTGATCCACTGGTTTAGCATGTCTAGCTCGTCGAGACGCTGCTGAATGGGCACGAACTGACGGAGCGGGTCGCGCTGATAGCACCCAAAGAGAAGCCCGGCCTCTGAACCGTCAACGTAGTTGACACCTTTGCGGTAGATACGTTCCGCCGGGTCTACCGAGCGCGCACGCCGAATGTGGGCCGCAGTTGCAATCACTGGGAAGCCGAGCGCATCTGTGGCCTCAAAATCTGCCGGGGTGTGCTCGTCGCCACCGGTCAACGGTGCGCCGTCTGCGAGGCGACGCCCAATCGTGTGTTCGCGACCGGGGCGATCCACCTGGTCCCAGGTATCGAGTTCCATCCGAATGCGCCGCAGCACGAATGCACTGCCCCCCGCAAGCCAGCCGGCATCGGGTCCCAGCCAGACCAGGTCGTCGAAGTCGACCTCATCTGGTGCCGGATTGACGGTGCCGTCTACCTGCCCCATGAGGTTACGCATCGTGGTGCCGTCGCTCTCCGCGCCGCGGGCCTGCCGAAACCCTTGCTGGGTCCACTGCAGTTCTGCGAAGCTCGTGAGATCGCGGGCGAACATGCGTGTGGCGTGTGCAATCGGAAGGAGATCGTCAGCCTGCAGGATGATGAGCAGATCACCCCCATCGAAGCGGCCGTCGAGTGCGTCTCGCTGGAAGGCGGGCAATGGTCCGAGCCAGGCCGGTGCCATCGACGGATTGACCCGATTCACGAGTTCAGGTCCGACGCCCACCGTCACGCTCAGCCGCGCTGGGCGTGCGGCGAGTTCTGGTTCGGGATCTGCGAGCGGCGCTGCGCCCGAAGTGAGGCCTTCGATGTCTCCGGTCACAATGCGGAACATGCGACGGAGCGCAGCCGCATCCGTCTCCGGGCGCAGCCGATACGAGAGATAGTGGGTGTGTGCGGCAGGCACGGTGACAATTCCGGCTTGGTGCACACCGTGGCAACTGAGTCGCTCACCGCCAAAACCGGCGAGCTTTCCGGAAGTGCCCACCGCCCGTGAGGCTTCCGCCGCCGCGGCATCGGTGGATCCACGCGGTGTGAGACCCAGCGCTGTCCCCGCGCCAAGCACTGCACCGAGCCCGATCCCCACGGCTCCCCCGGTGAGCAGGGCCCGGCGGCCGAGGCGCGGTTGCGCCCCGACCGTCGAGTCCTGCTGTGCAGACGGATCGCCGTTGTGGCTGTTACTCGGCATGCTCATCGCTGCTCGAGCCGTGCATGTCCATGCCCTGTTCTCCGTTTTCGAGATCTCCGTAGCTCTCGTTCGCGCCGCTGAAATCCTTCACCAGGGCAGTTACTGTGCTGCTGCTCCCGTTATCGAAGTTCAGGGTGAGCTCAATCTCCTCACCCGCGAGCAGCGCGGCGGGCATCTGCATCAGCATGATGTGGTTGCCCCCGGGCATGAGTTCAAAGGTGCCGCCGGCAGGAATCACCACGTCACCCTGGATCTTCTGCATCACGCCGTCAACAACCTCGTGCAGCTCGACCATGCTGGCCGCTGAGCTGGTGACCGAAGTGATGATGAGGTCCTGATCGGAATCGTTCGTCAGCGTGCCGAACACTCCGGTCATTCCCTCTCCTGCTTTTGCCCAGCCGTCCTGCAAGGTCACGGTTGCAGCAGCCACTTCTACCCCGGCAGTGTTTGCCGGAGCGGCTTGGGTTTCCGCGGTGCACCCGGTGAGAACGGGCGCGGCAATCAGGAGAGCCGCAGCGCCGGTGATGAGGGAAAACTTACGCATGGGAATGCTTCTTTCTTAAATTCAATGTCAGTCTGTGTGCGGGGGAGCGTCAGCGGTGGCGCTGACCTGCCCCAGAGTGTCCGTGCGCCTGCGCGAACCGATGATGACGAGTGCGCCGACCGCAGCGACCACTCCAAGTGCCCCGACCGCCACAGCAGTCCAGACCCAGCCGGGCAGTGTTGAGGCTGTGCTTTCGGTTTCGGGAGCTGCCGCAGCTGTCTCGGTCGATGCGGTTTCGCCGATTGCTGTCTCGGTGAGCGTCCCAGATCCGTCCGGAGCGATCGTGAGACTGAACGCCCCAGAGATCGGGTGTCCATCGCTGGAGACGACGCGCCAGGCGAGGTCAATGCGACCTTCGCCTAGGGGAGCTCTGAACGCTTGCGTGACGATTCTCCCGTCTACCACGGGCATCCCATCCAGCACGTTGGTGCCCGCTTCGTCGGTGGCGATCATTTCGGTTCCTACCTCGATGATGTCGCTGCTGAACTGTAGAGACACCCCGGTGGCCGTGACACCGTCGGTGGCGGTGACCACGTCAAAACCCACGAGTTCATCGTGAGCGAGCGCGGGAGACGAGTGTGCCACTGAACCGACCACGAGCGAGAGCGCCAGAGCGAGGAGCCCGGTCAGACGTAGGTGAGCGGATCGGTGGACGGAAGTCGTGCGTGAGTGCGTGCGGGTGCGCAGCAGACGAAACGAAGTCATCGTGCTCTCTTCTCCAGGACAACTGGGTCGGCGGAATACCGCCGTGAGAGACGGCGGCTAGTATGCAGGCGCAGGGGCCCGCGGCGGCCCGCGGTGACTCACCACCGATGAAAGGAAACGGCAGGCAAGGTTGTGAGTGACGTTGCAGAAAATTGCCGGCTGCCGAGTGACGCGCGGGAGGGAAACCCGCGGCTGTAACAGGACTGGAAGAAAACCCTGCACCAGTGAGAGCAGACCGATGATGGCGCGCTCGCCGAATGCCAGCAGCGCAATCGTGACGATCGCGGCAGCGGCATGCGCGATCCACATCAGCCAATCGGCTGCACCAGCTGCGGCGACTGCTGGAACGAAGCTCCATGCTGCATCGTGCTGCGAGTGGGGTGCAATCGCGGAAATTGTGCCCCCTGGAGATGCTGTGACGCCCAGACCAGCAAATGACCAGTGATAAATCAACTGGCTGACCGCGACACCGAGGGACAGCCGCCATACGGATGCCACGCGACCCGCGAGGGCGACGCAGATGGGGAGTGCCAGCACAATGGTGGCAGCAAGAGCCAGCAGCGTGACCGAACCGCCAGCAACGGCGTGCGATGCGGCTGCCAGCAGCGTGGCAATTGACGCACCGGCAGCCCCCCGCGCGGTGCGCACCGCGCGGCTCATGTCTGCGCGAGAGTGCGCGGCTGCGTCACGGGCCACCTCTCCAGTGTACGCCCGGTAAGATGGGCAACCGTGTCAGAGACCAATCCCATCACTCAGGAGGCGGCCGACGCCGCCGTCGACGCGGCGCTTGCCGCTTATGCGGCTGCGACCTCGGTAGCCGAGCTGAAACAAGCAAGAACCGCGCACGCTGGTGAAGCTTCTGCGCTCGCTCAACTGAACGCCCAAATGCGTGCGGTTCCTAAAGAGCAGAAAGCAGCCACCGGCAAGCTGATGGGGCAGGCGCGGGGTCGCGTTGAGGCTGCGTTTCAGACCCGTGAGCGAGAACTTGCCGAGGCCGAGGCGGCTGCGCGTCTGGTTGCCGAAACGGTAGACGTGACGCAGGCTCCGCTCCGCCGTCGCATCGGTACTCGGCACCCTTTGGCGCAACTGCAGGATGAAATTGCAGACGTCTTCGTCGGTATGGGGTGGGAAGTCGCTGAAGGCCCAGAGCTTGAACACGAGTGGTTTAACTTTGACGCACTCGGATTCGACCCGGACCATCCAGCGCGCGCGATGCAAGATACCTTCTTCGTGGATCCGCCCGAGCGTCACTTGGTGCTCCGCACCCACACCTCACCGGTGCAGGTACGATCTTTGCTCGACCGCGAGCTGCCGCTGTATGTCATCGCACCCGGCCGGGTCTACCGCACTGACGAACTGGACGCCACCCACACCCCGGTCTTCCATCAGGTTGAGGGCATCGCCATCGATCGTGGTCTCACTATGGCGCACCTGCGCGGCACACTCGAACACTTCGCGCGCCAGATGTTTGGCGCAGAAGCGAAGATCCGCCTGCGCCCCAATTTCTTCCCCTTTACCGAGCCGTCAGCAGAAATGGATGTGTGGCAGCCGCACGCCAAGGGCGGTGCGCGGTGGGTCGAATGGGGCGGCTGCGGCATGGTTGATCCGAATGAGCTACTTGCTGCCGGGATTGACCCGGATGAGTACCAGGGCTTTGCATTCGGTATGGGCATCGAGCGCACCCTGCAGTTCCGGCACGACCTGAATGACATGCGAGACATGGTCGAGGGTGACGTGCGCTTCAACACTCAGTTCGGAGGGCTCGTCTAATGCGTATTCCACTGTCATGGCTCGGAGAGTTCGTCTCGTTGCCCACCGATGTCACTCCAGAACAGGTGCACGCTGACCTTGTGCGCGTGGGTTTTGAAGAGGAATCCATTCGTCGCTTCGAAGCCACTGGGCCCATCGTGGTGGGGCAGGTGCTTGAGCGCACCCCGGAGCCGCAATCCAACGGCAAGACCATCAACTGGTGTCAGGTGCGTGTGGCGCCTGAGGGTCACCAGGCCGCTGATGGCGGCGCCGATGTCCGCGGCATTGTGTGCGGGGCGCACAATTTTGAGGCCGGCGACAAGGTCGTGGTGACTCTTCCGGGAGCGGTGCTGCCGGGTGACTTCCACATTGCCGCACGCAAGACCTACGGTCACGTCAGTGACGGCATGATCGCCTCGGCGCGAGAACTGGCGCTCGGAGATGATCATGACGGCATTATTGTGCTGTCCCGGCTGGGGCTTGACCCGGAAGTGGGTGACGATGCGCGTGAGCTTCTCGGGATGCGCGATTCCGCTGTCGAGATCAACGTCACCCCCGACCGCGGCTATGCGTTCTCCATTCGGGGCGTGGCGCGAGAGTACTCCCACGCTACCGGTGCGGAGTTCCGAGACCCGGCACTGCAGCTCACCATCGGGAGCGGCTCCGGATTCCCCGTGACACTTGACGATCGAGCGCCGATCCGTGGCAAGCAGGGGGCTACCGGGTTCATCGCTCGCGTGGTTCGTGGGATCGACCCGACCCGTCCCACGCCACCTTGGATGGTGTCACGCCTGCAGCTCGCGGGAATCCGCTCACTGTCGCTGCAGGTTGATATCTCGAACTACGTGATGCTCGAACTGGGTCAGCCGCTGCACGCCTACGACCTTGCCAAACTGCATGGCGGCATCACCGTGCGGCGCGCCCAAGCTGGTGAAACCTTGGTCACCCTTGACGGTCAGGAGCGTGCTCTGCACCCCGAGGACCTCCTCATCACTGACGAATCTGGACCGATTGGTTTGGCAGGTGTGATGGGCGGGGAATCGACGAAGACTAGCGAGACCACTACGGACGTGTTGATCGAAGCTGCGACGTTCGACCCGGTATCGGTCGCCAGGACACTGCGTCGGCACAAGCTTCCCAGCGAAGCCTCGAAGCGTTACGAACGCGGGGTGGACCCGCTGGTGGCTGCCGCAGCGGCCCAGCGCATGGTCGACTTGCTCGTTGAGCTGGGCGGCGGCACGGTTGACCCGCTGGGTGCTGCAATCGTTGCACCGTGGAGCCCGCAGCCGGTTGTGCTGCCTCTGTCTCGGGTCAACGGCTTGCTCGGAACCGCGATTAGCGACGCCGAAGCTCGTCAAGCCATTGAGATGATTGGCTGCGAGGTCGTGAGCGAAAGCGGTGCATCTGGAGAGGTACTGACGGTTACTCCGCCCAGCTGGCGCAGTGACCTGTCGCGTCCGGCGGACCTCGTCGAAGAGGTTGCCCGCATCGTCGGCTACGATCGGATTCCTTCCGTTTTGCCGGTGGCGCCCGCCGGGCGGGGTCTCACCCGCGAGCAGCGTTTGCGCCGGCGTGTAGCTGATACCGTAACCGCCTACGGCTGCGATGAGGTGCAAAACTACCCCTTTGTGTCACAGGTGCAGCTTGACGCCTTTGCAACCTTCGCGTCACGCAGCGCGGCATCGGTGCCAGCGATTCGACTGGCGAATCCGCTTGATGCTGAGTCGCCGTTCCTGCGCAGGTCCTTGTTGCCGGGACTCGTGACGGCAGCGCAGCGCAACGTGTCGCGCGGGCTGAATGATTTGAGTCTGGTGGAGTTTGGCTCCGTGTTCGAGGCTCCCGCTGCAGGGGAGACGCTGGGCACGGATGTTGTCCCTCCGCTTGCGGAACGCCCGGCGGACGAGACGCTGACAGCCCTGCAGGCCTCGCTGCCAGCGCAGCCGCGACACGCCGCTGGTCTGCTGCTGGGAGACGCGGTGCTCAAGCAACCAGGGCAGCCAGCTCGTGCCTGGGACTGGGCTGACGCGCTCGATGTGGCACAGGCGGTTGCGCAAGCCCTCGCGTTGACTCTGAGTGTTCGTCAGGGGCTGCATCCCGCATTCCATCCGGGTCGCACGGCTGAGCTGTGCGTGATCGTTGATGGTGAGCTCGAGATCGTGGGCGTGGCGGGGGAGCTGCTGCCCGAACTGGTGGCCGCGCACCATTTGCCGGGGCGAGCGTCTGCCTTTGAACTGAACCTCAGTCGTCTGATTGAAGTCGCTCCGCGTGAGCCGATCACTCGACAGTTGTCGAGCTTTCCGGTCGCGACTCAGGACGTGACGCTGCTAGTCGATAGCTCTGTACCTGCTGACGCGGTGCTTGCTGCGCTCATCGCTGGTGCGGGAGACCTGCTGGAGCACGCACACATGGTCGATGACTATCGAGGTGCGGGTGTTCCCGAGGGGCAGCGTGCACTGACCTTTGGGCTGCGGTTCCGCGCGGATGACCGCACCCTGAAGGCTGAGGAAGCGAGCGCGGCCAAGCTGGCGGGTGTCGCTGCAGCCGCGACGGCCTTTGGTGCCCAGTTGCGCGAGTAGCGATACACGTTTCGCCGCTGAGGGGAGCCGAGTCGCACACTTGCCGCGGCTTGGCTCCCTTTTGGTTTTCGCGGGTGGATCTGCGTATCCGTCTCCGTCCAGCACTCGTCGCGGGTGGAAAGCTGCCAGAATAGACCCTGTTGCCGTGCGGCGCATGATTTCGAAGGAGCACTGGGTGAAGTACATCTCGACGCGAGGGGGCATGCAGCCCGCACCGTTCAGCGACACGCTGCTGGAGGGGCTTGCTCCGGATGGTGGCCTGACGGTGCCTGAGGCGATGCCCACGGTGACTCCCGCCGAGCTTGAGGCGTGGCGAGAGCTCACTTACCCCGAGCTAGCGGTCGAAGTCATCGGGCGTTTTGCAACAGATATTCCGCGTGAAGAACTTGTGCGCATGTGTCACGCGGCCTACAACAGTGCGAATTTCGTTGCCCCGCAGATTGTGCCGATCACCCCAATCAGCGACACCATTGCTCTGCTGGGGCTTTCTGAGGGCCCCACGCTGGCCTTCAAAGATATGGCCATGCAATTCTTGGGGCAGGTACTCGAGTACGCGCTTGCCACTCAGCACCGCACGCTGAATATTCTGGGTGCAACCTCCGGTGACACCGGTTCGGCTGCAGAGTACGCGCTGCGTGGCAAGGCTGGTATCGCGGTGTTTATGCTCTCCCCGCAAGGGCGCATGAGCGACTTCCAGCGCGCGCAGATGTATTCGCTGACCGACCCGAATATTCACAATATTGCGGTCGCGGGTGTGTTTGACGACTGTCAGAATCTGGTGAAGGAACTCTCCGCCGACCTGCCCTTCAAACACGCGCATCAACTGGGCACCGTGAACTCAATCAACCTGGGTCGTATCACGGCCCAGGTGGTCTATTACTTCTGGGCTTGGTTACGCAGCACGGATGCCGTGAGCCCAGCGGATCGGGCGCAGCATCAGATTTCGGTCACGGTTCCATCTGGCAACTTCGGCAACATCCTGTCCGGTCATTTTGCTCGCCAGATGGGTGTCCCGCTGCGTCGACTCGTGCTTGCGGCTAACGAGAACAATGTGTTGGACGAGTTCTTCAGGACCGGTATCTACCGGCCGCGCAGCGCCGCACAGACCCACGCCACCTCGAGTCCGTCCATGGACATCTCGAAGGCCTCGAACCTTGAGCGCTTCATCTTCGATCTCATCGGTCGCGACGGGAATGCGCTCGCCGAGCTGTGGACTGCGCTTGAACGCGACGGGTTCATAGATCTGTCGTCCGAGCTTGGCCGTTTCGCTGCTGAGTTCGGAATAGTGAGCGGTACAAGCACGCACGCAGATCGGGTCGCAACTATCCGCTCGGTGCACGCCGAGTCCGGGGTGGTCATCGATCCACACACGGCAGACGGGGTGAAGGTGGCGCGTGAGCACCTGGAGCCCGGAGTGCCGATGCTGGTGCTTGAAACCGCGAAGCCTGCAAAGTTCCCGGAGATCATCGCCGAGGCGCTCGGTGAGGTTGCTGATCTTCCCCCGCATCTGGCGGGACTCTTGGATCTGCCGCAGTTCGTCACCGACATGCCCGATGATGCGGCGCTGTTGCGAGACTTCATCGCGCAACATGCATTGCGCGCGTCAGACTGATCTGCCCGACGAAGGGACCACTCATGATTCGTTTTCTTCTCAGCGTCGCGAGCAATCTGGTGTTGTCGGCGCTCGCTCTGCTGGTGGCTGATTGGATCCTGTCGGACGTCACGCTGAATCTCGCAGGCTTCTTCTTGGCGGTGGGCGTGTTCACCCTGGCTCAGTCGATCCTGAGCCCCTTCGTGTTTAACATGGCGCGGAAGTATGCGTCTGCGCTGCTCGGCGGCGTCGGGCTGGTATCGACGTTCTTGGCCTTGTGGGTAGCCTCCCTGATCTCAGGGGGCGTGGTCATTACCGGTGTGGGCTGGGTGCTCGCGCCGTTGGTCGTGTGGGTGATCACCGCGCTGGGCGGATGGATCATCATCGGTATCGTGCTCGAACGGTACCTGGTAAAACGCGAGAAGATGAAGCTCGTGCGTAAAGCCACCAGTTAGCCTCGGCACTTTTTCTGCCGCAATGCGCTTTCGGTCCGGTACTCTCGTGCCAAGGCGGAGCGCACACCGTAGTGCACTCTGCGTGGCCGGAGGGATCCGCTGTGGCGCTGCATGAAATTCCAGATACGCCTGAGAATCGGGAGAAGTTTGCGGCCGCAAACCTTGCCAGTCTCGCCGCACTCGGTCTGCAGGACGGAATCGTCGAGGCCTGGGAAGACGGGTACCGGGCAGCGCAGAACCCTTCCACCACCTTTGAG
>CAZTBS010000045.1:0-1684 GCA_964612125.1 uncultured Leucobacter sp.
CAGAACCGCAAACGCTGCCATTCATGGCTCGGCTATCGCACCCCGATCGAAGTCGAGGACGAGCCGGATCGCACGCTCACGGAGCGCGGGTTCGGTTTTCTTTTGAATGACGCCATCCTTTCAACTCGAAAAGACGCGCCATCAAACATGGGAAGTTGAATGATATGATCAGAATTTGCGGTACTTAGTGCCGAATGGTTTCGCCCGGGCAGAAGCGGGCTGCCTGAATTGAGTCCACGAACGCACTGACACGAAAAGAAACAGTGTGCCGCCAAAATGAGTGGGACCTCGTACCTCAAGCCTTATCAAAGCAGAGGGGCTAGGAACAGTTCAGCGGGAAACTCTCAGATCAACACGCACATGCGCACTCGGAAATATAGGGGAACACCCAATTGAAGATCGAGCTCAGAATGGTCACTGTCGGTGAGCTTACTGAAGGCTATACCGACAACCTCGACGAAGGCGTGTTTGGCTACAATGGTCGACTTGATATTTTCCCCCAATATCAGAGAAAGTACGTTTACTCAGACCAACAGCAAGGCGCGGTTGTCGACACAGTACTGAGAGGCCTCCCACTTGGCCCGATGCATTGGGCAGTTCGTGAAGAAGCGGGTTACGAAATCATTGACGGCCAGCAACGCTCGCTTGCAGTATGCCGCTATGTCAACAATGAGTTCGCAGTTCAAGAACACAGCTTTCGCGATCTTTCTGTAGATGACCAAGACCGAATTCTTGGATACCAACTGATGGTCTATCTCTGCTCCGGCTCGGGGCAAGAGAAGCTGGAATGGTTTCGAAGAATCAGCGTGCGTGGGAATACACCGACAGACCAAGAACTCCGAAACGCCGCGTACTATGGCCCCTGGCTGGAAGACGCAAAACGACGCTTCAGTAAACCTGCAGGGCCAGCCGATGTGCTTGCAGGTGATCTCTTGCACGGTCACCCTGATCGCAACGACTATCTCGAAACCGCAATTCACTGGATAAGTGACGGCGATGTAGAACATTACATGTCTGAGCATTGGCAAGATCAGAACGCAGACGATCTTTGGCTACATTTCCAAAAGGTCGTGGCTTGGGTACGCATGCACTTCCCCAAGCCACGAACGGAACTGCGGGGGTTGCCGTGGGGTGCGCTCTATCGTGCCTACAAAGATCAGCCAGAAAGCGCTCCGCTGCTCATCCGCGAGGTCAAAGCGTTCATCTCGCGTCAGAGTTCGGCAAACGGCCTTTGCGATACCGAGGGCCTCGGCGCACCGGAGGAACAAACCGCAATCGAGGTGCGAGACTCGTCACCCGCAGCCACCCCGAGCATGGATCAAACTGGCGGGCAAGCAGTCGAAGACCCGCTTTCGACCATGTGTGGGGACTTGTTGCGCAGAGCCCAGCAGACCCACAACTCGATATGGCTTGAGGAAATAGGTGAAGACCTCACCGGCCCACAATTCACTATTCTGAAAGTTCTCGATACGTGGCCAGCGATTGCTCAACGGCGACTGAGCAGCCTCGCGTCACTTGACAAGTCGACCACAGCAGATATTGTCGCTCGGCTCGTGGGCCGCGGTCTGCTCAATAGGCGGAGAGCCCCCGAGGACGGGCGAAGAGACATCGTCGTTCTCTCAAACAAAGCAGCTGAACTGGTATCGAGCTTGACTCCGAACGTCGCAAGAGTACAGGCTCGATT
>CAZTBS010000045.1:1784-10283 GCA_964612125.1 uncultured Leucobacter sp.
TGAGCGTCTCAACAGCTGCCGACATCGTAAACAGACTCGTTCGAAGGGGCTGGATAGTTCGCTACCAAGACCCACAAGACCGCCGGCGCCGAGTGCTCGCCCTCACCCTCGCTGCCGACCATATGCAGCACTTTAGCTCCCGAGTCACCTCCGTGCAGAAGCAACTCCTCGAACCACTCCCGATAGAAGAGCACGCCGAGTTTCTGTCAATGCTCGGGCGAATCGCGTTCGTCGAAGACTAACTCGAGTCTGCCACACGGCAAAGCGTGCCTGATCTATTGGCTGTGACCGGCGACCACAATGCCTAGCTGATACGAAGTGGCTGGTGGGGCGTGTCGCCCCACCAGCCACCAAATTCAGAAGTGATCAGCCTAAGACCCGCGATTAAGCTGGTCTTCGAGGTCACCCATGACCCGATAGCAGTCGATAACTTTCTGTATCGAGCTATTGGGCTCTCGACCTTCACGAATCGCGGCAAGAAACTCTCGATCCTGCAATTCGATGCCATTCAAACTGACGTCGATAGTTGAGACGTCAATCGGTTCTTCCCTACCGTTATACAGGTCGTCATAACGTGCGAGGTACGTCTCAGTGTCGCCGATGTAGCGGGTAAAGCTCCCGAAGGGGCCATTGTTATTGAACGACAGTGACAGCGTGCAGATCGCCCCGGTTTCGGCTTTGAGCTGGATCGACATATCCATCGCGATACCGAGCTCGGGGTGAATCGGCCCCTGAATGGCGTTAGCCTGCACGATCTTGCCGGTCTGATACGCGAACAGATCGACCGTGTGCGCGGCGTGATGCCACAGCAGGTGGTCGGTCCACGAGCGGGCGCCGCCGTCGGCGTTCGTGTTCGTGCGCCGGAAGAAATACGTCTGCACATCCATCTGCTGCACATTGAATTGGCCGGCAGTGATGAGATTGTGCACGTACTGGTTCGATGGGTTGAAGCGGCGAGTGTGTCCAACCATCGCCACGAGACCGCGCTGCTTCGCCTCTTCCGCGGACTGCAGGGCAGCCTCAGCACCGGCGACTGAGTCGGCAAGCGGGGTCTCAACCTCGACATGCTTCCCAGCCGCGAGCACCGCTTGGGTTTGCGAGGCGTGCAACCCGGTGGGGGTAGCCAAGATCACCGCATCAACGTCGTCGCGTTCGAGCACCGCGTCGAGGCCGACAACCGCGTTGGGAACCCCAAACTTCGCCGCGATCGCGTCAGATTTTTCTTGTGTGGTGCCGCTGACGACCGTGACCTCGGCCTCTTCGATATTGGCGAGCCCGGCGAGGTGCTTCATTCCGAATGCACCTGTGGCGCCGACGACGGCCACACGTGTTTTCTCTGTCATTCTTTCTCCTTGTGAATAGTGTGAAATGTGCGGCCAGCGGCCAGCACCTGCCTGCGGTTAGGAAACGCGGTTCATAAACCTGCCGAAGAATTCCGTCAGTTCCTCACGAGCCTCTAGCGGCAGCACGTGCGCGACGTACTGATCGGGGCGAACGACAACGACCGCCCCTCGCTCCACATCGATGTCGCGGAGCGCAAAGATGTCTTCCGCCGTGTCACGCACAAACACCTTTTCGAGATCTTTCAGGCCGAACTTACCCTTCCTCGGCAGCAGGAACGGATGCACCTGTTCGACGTCGACCGAATTCTTTTGATCCTGCAACACGGCGCGAACGTCAAACACCGAATCGATGTCGGTGCCTGCCGGCGTGAACTGACGCACGGGTGAGTCCTCAGAATTCGCGAGGAACTCGACGAACTCATTGAACGGGGAGTGCGGTTCGGTTGCCTTTGCAGCATCGGCGAACACATACACTCTCCACCTGCCGTCAGCTTCGTGCACGTGCCCCAAGTGCATCTGTCTGCCGTCAGCGACCCGCACAACGGGTGCCGAGTGGAAGCGCATGCCGACGGTATACCCTTGAGCGAGATGCTGGTGAGCACTCGACCCGACCAGCAGCGACTCGGGGTAGTGCGTGGCGACGCCGGCATGATAGCGGCTTTGCTGCTCGAACTGCGCCTTGATCTCCTCGTGCGACACTTTGTTCTGTTTCCCAGCCATCAGCGGAGCGAGGCGACGATCAAAATCGATGAGTTCTTCGGCGACTGGCTGACGCTCGAACGAGTACGAATGCAGGATCGAAGCAGGGCTGCGTCCCTCCAGCACTGCCGCGAGCTTCCAGCCCAGGTTAAACGCGTCTTGCATCGACACGTTCATGCCTTGGCCGCCCTTGGCGCTGTGCGTGTGGCAAGCATCGCCGGCGATGAACACCCGTGGCGGCACGTTCTCGTCGTCGCTGTTGTCGAACTTGTCGGTGACGCGCTGGCCGACCTCGTACACAGACCACCACACGACGTCTTTCACGTCGATCGTGTACGGAGCGAAGATCTTCTGCGCGGCCTCAATCACCTGGTCCGACGTTACGCCGTAGTTCAGCACTCCGCGCTCAAGATCGTCGACCTTGCCGAGATCGACGTAGAGGCGGAACATGTAGCCTCCCTCACGGGGAATGATAACCGTGTTGCCGTGCTCCTTCGACGAAATAATCGACTTCGTGCGCACATCCGGGTAATCCGTGTTGCCGAGGATGTCGATGACACCCCACGCCTGATTCTGTGGGTCACCCTTGGGTGTTCTGCCGATGGATTGGCGAACCATGCTGCGTGCGCCGTCGCAACCGACCACATAGCGGGCACGGATCGTGACCTCCTCACCGCGCGAGTGTGAGGAAGTGCGGCGCAGGCGCACGGTCACCGGTTCTTCTGGATCGTCGCTCGCCTCAACTGCGGTTACCTGCAGACCGAACTCGGGTTCGATGCGACGGGGGGATTTGCGCATACGATCCACCAGGTACTCCTGGATTCGCGCCTGGTTGACGATCACGTGCGGGAATTCAGAGAAACCCTCGGTGATGTGATCGACCCGCCCCTTCCGCTCAATGCAGGAAGGGTCTGCTTCGCTCGGACCCCAGAAGACAGTCTCATTGACCCAGTACGATTCGCGGAGCAACCGTTCGGCGACGCCGAACGCGTTGAACATCTCAACGCTGCGGCAGGCGACGCCATCGGCGTTGCCCATCACCATTGCGCTCTCGCGGCGATCGATCAAGCGGGTGGAAATGCCTGGGAAGGCGGCCAACTGCGTGGCAAGAATCGACCCTGCAGGCCCAGCCCCGACGATCAATACGTCGACCACGTCAGCCTGTTCTCCCCACCGGGGTGAGGTGTCAGCTTCTGGGGTGAATTCTGGATCGCGGCTGAGGAAGCCATTCAGATGAAACTGCATTGTTACACATCCTTCAAATCAGTACGTATAGGTTGTTAATTAGTACGTATACGTACAATATCATACTTGCGAGGCACACATTCGTGCACTCGGACAAAAACCTGGCCGCCTGCGGTCGCGTGGGACCCAGACGGCCGAGGTGAATACAGAATGGAGTCAGTGCAGCTACGCCGCGTGACCCGTGAGGCGATGCACGAGTGCGACCGGGCTCTCCGGCAGTTCCGTTCCCCGCCATGCGATATGCAAATCAGGGCGTACGAGCAAGAGGTACCCTTCGTATACCCGCGCCGCATCTGCAGACTCAGGTCGCAACACGCGGAAGGGCGCACCCACCTCAGCAAAGGCTTGCTCAAGACCCGCCGTGTCCACCGAATCGTCGTGCACGATCAGGGTGTACTCAAACCCGAGTTCATCCTGAATCGGGCGGCCGTCATTCAGCCACACATTGGCGAGACGGGCACCCACCTCGTTCGAAGGTGCGTACTCAAACTCGAGCGGCTGGTCAGGCGAGTCGGGAGCAACATCGTATTCGAGTACCGGCGAACCCTGGTAACGGTACCCCAATTCGATGCCATACAAGTCGTTGCTCCAGCGCTGTTCCCGCTCAGCAACCTCAATCAGATCCTTGCGGGCCTGCTCGCCCTGCGGAGAGTATTCGGCAATTTCGGGCCGCCACATCTGGCGCCACGCCCGCCTTCCGGTCGCCGCGCGGCGAGACGCCGCAATGTTCCGCGCACCCGTTGGGCGGCGCTCTGCCTCGTAAGAGTCAAGCAGCTGCGACCCTCCCCAGCCCTTCAATACCGCGGCCAGTTTCCATGACAGATCCATCGCGTCACCGTGACCGGTGTTCATGCCAAGCCCACCGGTAGGAATCACAAGGTGCGCAGCATCGCCGGCAATAAAGACCCGACCATCGCGGTAACGATCAGCGAGCATCAAACGCTGCTGCCAGCCACCGATGTAGAGTGTCTCGTATTCGAGGGGGAAACCGACGATTTTCTCGAACAGCGGCGCCATCTCTTCATCAGTGTCCACGGTTGCGTGCAATGAGAAATGCTTCTTGTCATCCTGCACAATGAGGAAAGAGTTCTTGTCGTCGGCAATATGGTAGTGACGACCCTTGCCCATCTCAATGCGATCAAGCAGATCCTCACTGTAGAACAGCGCCTGCTTCATCGCGAGCAGTGAATCCCCCTCGAGCACAAACCCAAGCCGGTCACGCACCGTGCTCGCACCGCCGTCACAGCCGACGAGATAGTCGGCAACGATCTCATAGTCTTCACCCGACGCGTCACGTAGCGCCACGGTCACAGACTCGTCACCCTGGGTGAAATCAACCAGTTCACGATCAAACTCGATCGACACCGACGGGTAACGCAACGCCACCTCGCGAAGCAGCGGTTCGAGCGTGTATTGAGAAATCAGCTGATACGGTACAGCAGCTGTGCTGCCGTCCGTAACTTGACGGTACTGCTCTTTCAGCTTGCTCACCGAATCGTAGCGGTGGGTCACCAACGGTGGTCGCGCGACATCCTCATGACAGATGAACACATCCATCGGCATGTCGTTATCGAGACCGGCGCTGCGAATCTCGTCTTCGATGCCGAGACGCCGAAAATTCTCCATCGTGCGGGCATTGCATCGCTCCATCTTCGGGAGTTTGCCAAAGCCCATACGCTTATCGAACAAACGAACCGCGATTCCCTGTTGCCCTAACGCGATTGCGAGCGTCAACCCAACCGGGCCAGCTCCCGCAATCACCACCTGAGTGGTTCCTAATTTTTCGGTCATCGAACCATCACCCCTGACACTGCATCAACATCAGCGTGCAGCCGCGAAATTGTTGGCAAAGCTGCCGCTGTGAAACAAGAAAACGAAAAAGCCATATTCACTCCATACTGAGAGTTCAATTGAGGTTGCATGGGTTGATCACGCGCTCCCTAAGCGGTCTTGCCCGGAGAAAGTGTGATCAAACCTGCAGCGGAGTTCGAAACCGGTGCCTGGTAATCAGAAAAAATCTTTTCGACTCCCTCACCCAAGGTTCCCCGCATCACCATCCACATGATCAGCTCAGACCCCTCTGAACCCGCCTGGTCAATGTATTGTGCGGGGGTCAGCGAGGCGAGTTTCTCAGGCTGCGAGGGCAGCATCTCGAGGAACCACTGATCAAACTCCTGGTTGATCAGGCCAGCACGCTCACCCTGCAACTGATGCGACATGCCGCCGGTACCCACCACCACCACACGCTTATCGCCGGGGTAGCTGTCGATGGCCTCGCGAATCGCCTCACCCAACGCGAAGCAGCGAGCGGCAGTTGGCGTGGGCTGCTGGATCACGTTCACCGCAATCGGAATCACCTGCACCGGCCATTCCTCCGGCTGACCAAACAGCGAGGTCATCGGCACAGAAAATCCGTGATCCACCTCGAGCTCTTGACACACGGTGAGATCAAAGCCGGCAGGAATCACCGAATCGATGATGTGCCAGGACAAGTCAACATCGCCCACGAAGTCAGGAACATTGCGTCGGCCACGCCCCTCATCGATCGGACGATACTTTTCGGCCGCTCCGATCGCAAACGATGGCACAACGCCCAAAGAAAACGCGGCAGCGTGATCGTTGTACACCACAATCATGACATCAGGCTTCAGGTCGGCGATCCACTTGCGCGCCACCTCATAGCCCTCAATGACCGAACGCCACGGCTCTTCATGCGCGACACCCTGATCGATTGCCCGCCCAATGCTTGGAATATGGGATACCCCAACTCCTCCAACGATTTTAGCCATGCTTCCGTCCTCCTTCAGCGAGCATTTTGACAAACTCCTCGGTGGTCACCCCAGTCATTTGTGCGTCGATATCTTGCACCGTCAACCCGTCAAGAATTCCGATCTTGGCAATGAAATAGATGTTGCCACCGAGTTGCAGCATCTTGATCCAATCGCGGCGACGCACCGCGTCCTTCTGCTCCTCGTTCAGTCCATACCGCTCCATGTACTCCTCTGGATCGGACGAGAACTGCTCTCGACCGGCCGCGGTGTTCAGCGAAAGCGCCATGTTGTTGATCGCAAGCCCGATCCGTGCCCGCCTACTGTCAAAGACATACGTCCCCTGAATGTCATCAAACGTGACGTCAGGCACTGTGTAGTCTGAGTGTTCACTCATCAGCTCATCCTTACTCGTTAGTTCAACCGCGAAACGACTCAGGCCGAAGCCCCGCCGAGCCGCGCCGCGAGACGCGGGAAGACTTTACGCGCGTTCGCCTCATAAATCGCGGTGCGATCATGATCAGATAAAAATTCAAAGCCGTCGATCACTGGCTTGAACACATCAAAATCAGCCCCCGTATCAGGGTTCAACGCGGAGCCACTCCCCGGTCGCTCAGTCCCAAAGAGCACACGATCAGCACCGACCGTCTTCAACAAGAGTTCAAGCGCAAGCGGGTAATGCAGCACCGTGTCGAAATACAAATTGCGCAACGACACTTCGAATCGTTCAGTGTCGGGGCCTCCACCGTGCCGAGGATCAAGCCGCTCCGCCTGCCAACGGCCCAGCTGATACGGCACCGAACCCCCACCGTGAGAAATAATAATTCTGAGTTCAGGGTACCGACGCAAAACGTCACCGCGAATCAGCGAAAGGATCGCGATCGACTCTTCGGTCACAAAGTGCTCGCTGTAGGTCTCGCGCCCACTGAAGCAACCGGCTGAGTGAATCAACGCCGGCACGTCGAGCTCAATCAACTTCTCCCACAGCGGGTACCAGTACGGATCGTCCAACGCGGGGCCGTGAGACGTGCCCTCACCGGGATCCGGGTTCACGAGGACGCCAACAAACCCCATATCTTCGACCGTGCGCGACAGTTCACCGAACGCTGCAGACACGGGGTTGCCCGGCGTGATCGGGAGACCCGCGATTCCCGCGAAACGAGTCGGGTGCAGCTCCACCGTGCGTGCAATCGCATCGTTATTGACGCCGATCCATGGCTCAACAATGTTCGACGGATGCATCGACGTTCCCAAATGGAACGGTCGCGGAGACAACAGCTGCATGTCCGTGCCGACCTCGTCAAGCAACGCGACGTTGCTATCGGCAGCCTTGCCAATGGCGGCATCGGGAATGGTGCCCCGGTTGGTGTGGAACCCGCCGTTTGCCAGCAGACGTGCCTTATGCGCCAGCACCTCGGGTGGGGTGACCACGTGCGCGTGAATATCAATAATCATTGTGTGTGTGATCCTCCAAGAACTGCGGTGACCTCAGCCTGCACCAGCAGCGGGGGGTGCAACGCAGAGGTAAGAATGTGACGAGCGGGGCGCGAATCCGGGTTCGGAAACAGCCTCAGCCAGTGCTCGTTGATGGCGCCCTTCGACGCCTGGTCGACAACAAAAAACTGCAACTTGACAATGTCTTCGGTCGACCCGCCGGCCTCGGCGAGCAACGCCTGAATGTTGTCGAACACCAGCGCGACCTGCGCCTCCACCGTTTCGCCGAAACGACCGGTCGCAGGGTCCTTGCCGTTGATGCCACCCGACATGAACAAGCCGCGCACTACCGACGCCTGTGGAATCGGCACCGCACCGTGCTGCAAGCCGGGGACGTTCACAGACCTCCGAACCGGCGAGCCGCCTCCCTGTTCAGTGTGCGCACTCATGACAAGCGCCCATCCACCGACTGCAAGCTGTGATACTTGAACTTTGCTCGAGCCTCAACAAGTTTCAAGCCACCTGCCACGGCGTGACGAATATGTTCCTCGGTGTCGCGAATCTTTCCAGCGCGATCGAGCACCTCCGTGGCTCGCGATTGGGGGATCACCACCACCCCGTCAGCGTCGCCGAGCACGAGATCGCCTGCCTCAACGCGCACGCCACCGATCGACACGGGCACCTGGTACCCGTCGACCCGCACGCGATCTTTGCCGGTGCGCATTGTCCGCGAACGACTGTAGACGGGGTACCCGCTCTCGACAGCGGTGTCGCTATCGCGACACACCCCGTCGATCATCGTTCCCGCGACACCGCGACGCGAAGCCGTGTAGGTCAGCAGGTCGCCCCACACCGTCGTATCCAAACGGCCGGCGTTGTCAAGCGCGACCACCGTGCCAGGCTCAAGGTCATCGATGTAGTCACCCACGGTTCCGCCATCGATACCGACGGGCAGATACTTCACCGTGAACGCGCGGCCAACCATCCGCGAGTTGCGATCAAGGGGCAGC
>CAZTBS010000046.1:0-10205 GCA_964612125.1 uncultured Leucobacter sp.
GATATCTCGTTTCGCTGCGATGTCAGTTCGAACGGTAATCTGAGCTTCTTCAAACTTTCGCACTTCGCCGGCCATGCAAATGAGATTTTCTAGCGCGGCGGCAACGTCTTTTGAGTCGAGAACGGCCCTTGCGTCGCTCGACATTTTACCAAGAACCTGATGCTCAAAAATTTCGGCATCATAATAATCAAAAGCTTCATTTTCATCTGAAGCATTGACACTACTCGTTTCATCGCTGCTTGCTGGCTCGGTTCCCACTTTGGGCTTAGCATGTTCTTTACTCTTTTTCGCCTCGCCCTTATTGGAGTTTATCGTGCTCTCGATTTTTTCGGAAACAATAGACTTGCCCAGCTCCAATAGGTCGTCTCCAAACTCTGAGTAGAGCATTCCAAGAATTGCATCGTATTTTTTAGCCATGATTAGACCTCCGAGTTGAGTACGGTGCGAACTTGAGTGGTTATTTGAACGCTTTCATCGCTGAGGTTTCCCTCTTCGTTGAGTAGAGGAGTTTGGGCCAAGTCGGCCATAGTTTTTACCAGAATGCCACATTTGTTAAATTGGGAAACATGCTGTTCATTGGTGAAATCAAAGTTTTCAACAAGGGGCTCGATCGCATCTAACTGAGCGGATGTTTTCCACTTGAGCTCTTCTGTGACTTCTTGTAATTCTGTCGTGCGCTTTGAGATTCCATCCATGATTATCCAAGCTTTTTCTAACCCAGCTACGGTTACGCCTACTTCTTTTTCGTACTCTTTCGCCTCAGTAAGCTTTTTACCGTAGTGAAGGGACACTAACGTTCCTGCAGACAAAACCGTCATGACGGCGGTGGCACCTACCGTAATGGCAGCCAAAGCTGCAGCGCCAGCCGCCATTCCTCCACCACCTACGGCCAAGCTTCCACCGCCAAGCCAAGCCAAAATTGCACTACGTGCGGCGGCGCCGCCAAGGGTTGAAATAGCGGTTCCGGTTGATGCAGATGCAAATGCCGCAACAGTTGTGGTTACCAGTACAGGGGTTCCCATAACGGCAACAGCTCCAAAAGAGCCTGATATGGCCGTGGTTCTGAGCGCCTCCGATGCTGCCATATCAACGCGTTCCATTTGCTCGAGCGTTTTCGTGTCAATTTTCGCGCCAAGGAGGACCTCATATTCCTTCGCAGCGTTTTTCTGCTGGAGGGCCTTGAGGAAAACTAGAAAACGTCCGACGGTTTGATGGAGCGACCGAAGCCGGTACTCCCCAAAGCTAGTGATACTGTAGTTGAGATCTTGTCGCTTTTGCTCAGTGACTGCGTCCGCAGCATTGTAATACTCGGCACAAATCTCTTGAATGTTTTTTGCAGCACTACGGTCTTGAACTCCTTGGGCGCCTACGGCGGTCATACCTATCTTCCCCGCTGTATCTGCGAGTTCCGAAAGGTTGGTGCTGGCTATTGTTTTGCCAGCTTCCGCTGCTACCTTTTTCGCTTCAGCTACGGCTTCTTTGGCGTCGAAAGAAGATACAGCACTGCTAGCTGTTTCTCCGATATTCTTCGCTGCGGCAGCCGCATTGCTGGCAATTTTGGCAGCTCCCTCGGCAGCAGCCTTTTGAAAAATGGCGAAGTCAGCGAGATCTACTTTTCCATCACCGGTTTTGTCGAATTTGGAGAAAAGACCCTTGCCCCGCTTAGGTTTATCGGAAGGCTGAGAGGGGTTTTGCGGGTTATCTTCTTGTTGGTTTGTCGGTTCGGAGGTTTCATCTGGAATCGTAGCCTCGGCAGCCTGACGGGCTTTTTCTTCAGCGTATGCATCGAGGTCAAAATCGGGAAAGTCGCGCTCTATCAATTCCTGATAAGCATTCTTTGCATCTGTAAATCTAGATTCAACCTCTTCCATAGTGCTACCGCCTTCTCGAAGCAAATTCCTAAAATACTCAGCTAGCGTGTAAGTATAGCTTGTTTTGTGCTTTTGGATACTGGACGGCCGCAGCGCCATAGCCGAGGTTCTGCACGTAGAGAAGCCGATACAAATGAAAAGTTGCTGCTATCGGTATCCAGCCTTCCTTACACAATGCTCCACCCACTTCTCCCCTGGGTTTAGATTGCAGGAAGGGGAGTTCCTAAATTAAGCATCCAGCTGTTTTCTTTGCAATTCTATTGAATAACTACAAAAACTATGATTTACTATGCAGTAGTGAAACATAGTGAAAGAAGTAGTGATGAAGAAGTTAATTACAATTGAGATTGACGAAGCTATTGTTCAGAACGCTGAAGCAATTTACGAAACACTAGGTATGGATATCGAGATGGCCATTACCATGTTTTTACGTCGCACGGTTCTTGAGCAGCGTTTCCCTTTAGGCTTAAATACTAAGACGCTAGCTCCTGCTATGAGGGTGGAGAAGTTGTCTTCAGGGCCAGCTCGGCAAAACTCGCACATCACCCAGAGTATGGTTGAGCAAGTATGGAAGGAATTTATTTCTTTAGAACCTTCAAAGGAAAGCACAAAGGATGTTGCTGAGAGGATTAATAGTCAGACGGGAATGAATAGTGGTAGCGCGTTTATCTATTTAACGATTCTTAATAATTTAGTTAATGCGAAAAGCAATACTCGCACCATGAAATTCAAGGACCTCAAATTTTATCTTGGAAGCATTAAAAAAGAGCTTGGCGAAACGTCGTACAAAAACGCTATTGAGTCACTCAAAAACTCTGTTTCGTATTGGAATAAGCCTCAATTTGGGAGTTTTTCTCAGCGCATTATGAAATATATAGAAGAAGATGGAAGTTAATTTATTTGACAGGAGATAGGCATGCAGCAGGTATTTGAGCAATGGCTTGTGGATCAAGGCTATAGCCTTACAACACCAAGCGGCAATCCGAGTACGGCATGTGATTACTCTCGCAGAGTTGCGAGAGTCTGTGAGTGGGAGAACTGTTCTTGGGAGGCTCTCGCAATGAGCATTGGTGGTATTGTTAAGGATTCTGATGTTGGCGGCAGCAAGGAAGCAGATGGTCAACGTTCGCACCGTGCTGTTATCAACGCGCTTAAGCGCTTTAGGGAATTTTGTGACCGGTAGACCAGCGAGGGTATTTGTGCGTGGAGAGTGTCTTGTTAAAAATAATAGATTTCGCTTGGAAGTGTTTAATAGGCGGAAAGTGGGTGCTGACACATGATCTGCGAGTTCACCGTTTCTAGGCTTGTGGAGATCGCACTAATGCGCAGGCAGTGTGGCAATCTACATAAAAATTGTAATTCGAGGGAATAACTACCGCCTTTTGCAGAGCACGCAACAGCAAGCACCTAAATTCCTCGCGTTTGCCACTCTCCGTAGGTAATGTCGGAGTCTTTTACCTTCCACGCGACTCTGCCGTTTTTCGATTCGGTACCGACCACGACGGAAGCGGCAGCACTTGGACTCGAAAAAACATAGTTATCAGAAAATACCAATTTGCCGTTATCTAATCTTGATAAAATACCGCTCGCAAGCAAAGCCTCGCGGTGATCCTTTCTGGCATGGGATCCACTCTTTAAATTGCTGGTGCTAGCCCATTTTGATCGAGCTTCAGATTCTTTAAGAACGGTAAATTCTCCGTCGATTTCTTGAGCGTAGGCGACACCTCCTCCAGGAATTTGCATGCAAAACAGGGGAGAGCTTGGTGTGGTGCCGTCCGTATTTCGTCCGTCGGCTTTTCTGTCGGAATCAGCCGACTTTGTTCTGAGAAGATTAACCCCTAAGGCAGGAAGAACAATTTGCGATTGAGTCACGTAATATTCCATATCAGAAATATCTGCTTCAGGAAGTGGTGTTGGATCAGGGTTGGTGTTATTTACGAGTTTTGCACGACCAGCTTGGGTAGCAAGTGTGATGAAGCGACTTTCAAGATAGCGAGCGTGGGCTTTTGTTAAATTTGAATCTTTGCTGGTAAGAATAACAACTCGATCCCAGAAGTCTTTTCCACCCTTGTTTTCTTCCTTTACATGGGCGCGAAGACGATTCCCGATGTTGTCGGCCTCACCAATATAGGCCATCTGACCGCCTAAAACGTCAGGGTCTTCTCCCAGTAGAATGTATATGCCAGTACGAGAGGCCTCGGGTCGTTTTAGCAGTTCTCCCAAGCCAGAACGCGGGGACGATAAGACGTGCCCCGTCCAGTTCATGATTTCCGTGGTAACTAGCCCACCAAAGCTTCCGTCTGCCATGAACATCTTTAGCGTTTTCCCTGGCTTCATATTGCCCCTTGTTTTCATTGCTAGTGAATTCGTGATCTAAGTAGATAGTATCTTAAAATGGTGCTCTCTTCGATAGCATTAATGCCATAGTTTTCTCATTCTCGAAAGTATCGATGCTCTTTTACCAATGAGAGTAATGGTTACGATTGCGGTTTGTAATAAGTCATTTGTTTCTGGCGTAAAGGAGATGGTGAGTTAAGTAAAGTATTGATAAAGATGAGTAAAAAACATCGAAAATGATACAATGTGTTTGTTTCGTTCGAGGCCGCGGCAAGCGTTAGGTATAGCTATGAATAAACTTATGCCAAGGGAAAAGCTAGTGAAGTATGGTGTAGCGAATTTAACAGACGTGGAGCTACTGCATCTTCTCATTGGCAGTGGCAATAAACAAGTGTCTGCAGAGCAAATATCAAGGCGAGTGCTTCGCTTATTGAAGGATAAAGGTAGTTCTATTACTTATGAGGAACTGTCAAGCATCCAGGGCATGGGTCCAGCCAAAACGAGTGAGATTGTTTCACTTTTTGAATTGGGTAGACGCTATCTTATGCCAGCCGATAGGCCAAAAATCGAAAACACGGAAGATGCGGTAGCGCAACTTGTTTCCATAAGAAATAAAAAGCAGGAATGTTTTGTGGTTCTTACATTGGACGGCGCTAATCGCCTTATTGACAACACAGTCGTATTCCAAGGGACTCTCAATCAGAGTCTCGTACATCCTCGAGAGATTTTTGCAAAAGCCCTTGAAGACAGAGCTGCAAAAATTATCATTGCCCATAATCATCCAAGTGGGAATCTTGAGCCATCGGTGGACGATATCAAAATAACCGAAAAGCTAAAAGAAGCAGGAAGACTCATGGGAATTGAAGTGCTTGAGCATATTATTGTTAGCAAGAATGGCTATCGAGGCATATGCACCATTTGAACCATATGTAGGCCAGTAGGCCGCGCACATGCTACCTATAATTTTAGTACAAATATGTAATCTTAAAAAATTACGACTTGACTTTTGAAATAGATGCCTTATATTAGGATTTGTAAATTATGAAAGGCACAAATTATTATGATTTCTATTTCGAGCATAGTAACACTAACCAGCGGAACACCACAATTCCGCATAAAAGAAGACGCCGGCGACGCTTCGCCCGCATACTTTTTCTACAGCCAATCAGAAATAGAGGAAGACCTTGTGGGTATGTCTACTGGGCAAGAGAATAAGAGACAAATCAAAACGCTAGATAGTGTTAGTACCACAACTACTGGCGATGCGATATTCAGCCTCATTTCCGGAAAAGCCACTTTAGTACAAGCTCGTCACAGCGGATACGTGCTCACACAAAACTATGTCAAGCTTATTCCGTCGAAAGCAATTGATGCCAAATATTTAGTTTATATGATCAACGAAAATTCATCCATCAGACGCCAGCTACAAAGCAGCCAGCAAGGCTCGGTGACGCTGAAATACACAATCAGACAATTGAGCAGCTTGACGTTTCCTTATCTTCCGCCTGTAGCAAAGCAAGCAGCTATTGGGGATCTGTATTTTAGTCAGCTTAGACTCATTGCCCTTAAAAAAAGAGTGTCGGAACTGGAAACTACTCTCGTATTGGAAAGTATCAAGGAGGCAACCCGGCTATGAATGAGAACCAATTTGAAACTGAGCTCATACAGTATTTGTGCAACGGCACCGTTTCTGGCACTGCGGACTTTGAGTGGGGATCGGTAAGGGAAAAGTCGACGGACTACATTGTTAAGACCAAGCTCTGGAAGCATGAGCCATCAATCAAAACAACTGAGCAGCTTTGGGAGAACTTCAAGCGAATTCTAGAACAACACAATCAGAGCACCCTGAACCATCCCCTAAGCACCGTGGAGTTTAACCAGGTAAAAAGGATCATCTCCGATATTCAGACCCCCTACCAAGCGGGGCAATTTCTCTACGGCCTTAATGGTGTGTCGCAGATAGAAATTGATTTAGATGACGGCCGCCACGTGTTTCTTACGGTTTTCGATCAAAAGCAGATAGGCGCGGGCGATACGGTTTATCAGGTGGTGGACCAAATTGAGCGCCCGGCGAAGATAACGGGCAAGCAAAATCGTCGCTTTGATACAACGCTTCTGATAAATGGCTTGCCCATAATACAAATTGAAGAAAAGTGCGATACCCGCGATGTCAACGAAGCCCTTAATCAAATGAAGCAATACATAGACGAAAGCCAGTACAGAGATATTTTCTCTACGCTCCAGATTTTGGTTGCCATTACTCCCAATAATGTAAAGTACATGGCAAATACAACAGCGGAAGCTTTTAATAAAGATTTTGCTTTCAACTGGCAGCGCAAAAGTGATAATACTATCGTGCGCAACTGGAAAGATTTTGCCGATTCAATGTTGTCAATTCCGATGGCTCATCAAATGGCAACAAACTACATGATTTTAGATGGTACCAAGAACAAACAAAGCCTTAAGGTAATGCGTCCTTACCAAGTCTATGCAACCCAAAATGCCTTAGCGGGAATAAAGAAGGCCGATTTTGAGTTTGGCATGAACAAGATTGGCTATATTTGGCATACAACCGGCTCGGGAAAAACTATCACCAGTTTCAAAACGGCATGGCTTGCAAGCCGCATGCCGGGCATCGATAAGGTAGTTTTCTTGGTAGATCGTATTGCCCTTACTAAGCAAACAAACGAAAATTACCAGGCCTACGATCCGGATGCTTCTGACGATGCTTTCGGAAGCGTTCAAAACACCGAAAACACGACAGATCTCAGCCGCAAGCTCAAGTCCAAAGACAACAGCATCATTGTGACATCGGTTCAAAAGCTAGAAAAATTGATAAAACGAACCTCGTTTAAGTCTCCAGAGAAGAACATATTGTTTATTGTTGACGAGGCTCACCGTTCAACAGGAGGCGATTCTTTTAAGGAGCTTCAAAAGGCGTTCAAGCGCGCGGCCTGGTTGGGATATACCGGCACTCCCATGTTTGACGAAACTACCACAGGGCTTCGTACTGAAGACATCTTTGGCGAGTTACTTCATCCCTATACTATTCGAGAGGCAATTGCAGACGTAAACGTTTTAGGGTTTAAGGTTGACTTTGAAACAACCATTGATGAAAAGACAATGAAAGAGCAGCATCTTCCTCGCTTTTATAAAGAGCAGCACCCTAACTGGTCTGAAGAAAAAATTAAGGAAAAGATTGCAAACCTGTCGCAAGATGACATGGATGATGCGGTTGAGCCCAGCTTTTATGATGAGAACCATGCTCACGTAAAAGAAGTGGTGCAAGACATATTTAAGAATTGGCGCAATCGGTCTGTTGAGGGTAAATACAATGCTTTGTTCACTACGCATGTAGGCGGTGGTAAAGCGTCAACCCCTATGGCCATGATGTACTTCAATGAATTTCAGCGAGTGAACGAAATTCACAAAGCAAAAGGGGGACAAACGCTAAAAGTGGCTGTCACTTTTAGCTATAACACTTCCAATAACGATTCCATGCTCGAAACTAACAAGGGGCTCTATTCCGCCATTACTGCGTATAACAAGGAATTCGGAACCAACTTTGGCATGGATGATGTTTCTGGCTATACGCAAGATGTAACTTCAAGACTGAATAAGTCGGCAAGTGACGGAGTATTCTTAGATCTTGTCATTGTGGTCGATCAGCTTTTAACAGGTTTTGATGCACCTGAGTTAAATACGCTGTACGTTGATCGTACTCTGAAGGGTGCAGGGCTTATTCAAGCGTACTCTCGAACAAATCGTATTTCTAACATGCAGGAAAAGCCGTGGGGTCGCATTGTGAACTATCGCTGGCCTGCCCACAATGAAAAGCTCATGAACGAAGCCCTAGCAATCTATGCAAATAAAGATTCGGCTAATCTTACGGATGAAGAGCGCAGTAAGCAGAACGCACAAGATGGCATCACTGCGCCAAAGTTTGAAGAAGTGTTTGAAGAGGTGAAAAGTAAGGTTGATAAGTTGGCAGATCTGACAAATGAATTTAACCAACTCCCGCCATCAGAGAAGCAAAAGGAGTTCATGTTGGATCTTCTTCGTGAATACAATGCTGGTATGGCAAAACTGAAGCAATTCGAACCAGGGGAAATAGACGGCGAGACGGTTGGCTTTGACTACGAAAACCCAGATGAACTTTTGAGTGCTTTAGGCATGACGCCAGATCAGGAAGTAATGTTAACAACTGTTTTAACCAACGAACTTAAAGACCATATTTCCAAAGAAAAGAAGATACCGTTTTACCAAATAGAACTGCGAATGACGCACGTCAAAGATGTCAAAATTGATTTTGACTATCTAACCGAACTGGTTGAACGCCTGCTAGATGAGGTGCACGAAGGGGAGATGGGGAAGGCAACTGAGACGCGGGGTAAAATCAATCAATTTGCACAGGGACTCGATGATCGAAATTATGCAGGAAAGATTATCAATGCAGCGACTGCTATCATCAACGGTTATTATCCGCCAAAAGAATCAGGCTTCAAATACCCAGCAAAACTGGGTGATGTCGAGCCAATTATTCAAGAAGCAAGCAATGTAAGTCTTGATAGGATATTGTTGGACTTTCGAATCAAATGGGGCATCGCCGATATTGTTACCAGCGCACAGATGCGAGAGTTGTTTAGCAGGCACCGCTATGGCATGTTGGATCTTGATGATACCGGCCAAGTTCGAGACATTATCACCAAAGCGAGTAGTGGGTATAAATCTCTTGCGCTTGACGAAGTGGTGCAGGGGTTATCCAAGATCAAATATCGCAACGGTCTGCGCGAAGCAATCTACGAAATAGCCGATGAATTAGCAGAAGTTTAGGTGAGACGAGTATGAGCGAATCGAAACAAAACGTGCCGAGGTTAAGATTCCCCGGTTTTACAGACCCTTGGGAACAGTGTAAGGTTGGCGAATTACTTTCAGAGCGCAATGAGCAAGCGCCAATGAGCGATGAATATCCTCTTATGGCGTTTATCGCCAATGGAGGTGTTGCTCCAAAAGGCGATAGATACGACCGCAGTTCTTTGGTTTCTGACACAAAGAACAAAACCTACAAACGGACTGACTTTGGGGACTTTATATACAGCTCCAACAATCTTGAGACTGGTTCGATTGGGCTAAATAAATACGGAAAAGCTTCGATATCGCCTGTTTACAGTATTTTCCAGCCAACGGGAATTGCCGACTCGGATTTTCTTGGTCGTAGGCTGGTTAGAAAAGATTTTATTAACGCTATGGTCAAATGGCGCCAAGGCGTCATCTACGGGCAGTGGCGTATTCACGAATCTGACTTTGTGAAAATAGAGATACCTGTTCCGTCAATCTCGGAACAAAGAAAGATTGGCGCTTTTCTCGATCAGCTCGACAAGCTTATCACCCTTCATCAGCGTAAGTTAGATCACTTAAAGCTACAGAAGCGAGGGCTCCTTCAAAAAATGTTTCCGAGGGATGGCGCAGACCGACCAGAAATCCGTTTCCCTGGCTTTACTGACCCTTGGGAACAGCGTAAGTTCGGGGAACTATATCGACCTGTATCTGAAAAGAACGATATGAGCTTCGGCCGCGATAAGATAATTTCCGTTGCGAACATGTATTTCAATTCTGTCGTATATGTGACCGAGGACTCATATTTAGCAACTTACAATGTAATGCGTCTCGGTGACATCGCCTTTGAAGGCAATCGAAGCAAGCGTTTTGCCCATGGCCGTTTCGTTGAAAACACAATTGGCGATGGCATAGTCTCCCACGTCTTCAAGGTATTTCGACCTGTTGGCAATAATTTTGATCTCTCTTACTGGAAGCACGCCATCAACAACGAGAAACTGATGAAGGACGTTTTAACGCGCTCCACAAAAGCATCCACCATGATGCATGAGCTTGTGTCGTCCGACTTCCTCGAAGAGTCGACCTTAGTGCCGTCCTTGGACGAACAGCGAGCTATAGGGACGGCAATCGATTCAATAGATAACCTCATCACCCTTCATC
>CAZTBS010000047.1:0-9628 GCA_964612125.1 uncultured Leucobacter sp.
CGACACGCGTGGTGGGGTCGTCGAAAACAATCCGCTCGTTAGGGCGTCTGGTGGGCGGGCCCGCAGACCCGGTGACGGGCGATCTGGCGCCGATCCACTACACCGGTCTGCGCGAGTGGGAGCCGACACTGCGCGAGATGCCATCGAATGTGCGGCAGTACCTGCCGGGCATCACGCCCGAGCGCGGGTATCAGATTCTGGCGGGCGCGATCGTGCTGCGCACGGCGATGAAGGTGTTCGAGGTGCCGACGCTGACGGTGTCGCCCTGGGCGCTGCGCGAGGGCATTGTGCTTCGCTACATTGACGCGCTTGACGCCCCGGGAGCTGTGCCCCCGCCGTTTGACCCCGCACTGTAGCCGGTATGTGCGAGGATGCGGACCTGCCCGATTTGGGGTTACGCGAAGGCGTGAGGTACAGTTATTCCTTGGTGCTGCGGCTAAGGTAGCGGCCCATTGGGATATGGTGTAATTGGCAACACTACGGTTTCTGGTACCGTCATTCTAGGTTCGAGTCCTGGTATCCCAGCCACATTAATGAACCGCATGTGCGTGTATGTTTTGGATTTCTGAGCGGATTCTCCGAGTGCGACTTGCGCGCACTTTCGCCCACTGCACGCTTTCCGTTCTCAGTCGCTGAGATGTGCAGTGCGCTCAGCAAACTCGAGCAGGGCGTCGACTCCGCCGCTGCGGTAGGCAAGCCAATCACTGCTCGCTCCGCGTGACTGGAGCGCGAGCAGTTGATCCCGCCAGTCAGCGGTGAGTCGCTCCGCGACGGTGCGATCCACGCCCCGTGATTTCAGCTCGCGAAGTGCGGCCCACTGGCCCTCGGCGTACTTCAGTGCTGGTACTGGTGTTCCGGCTTTGGTGTAACTACAGACTGATGCGCTCCCTGCAGCCTGATCCATTTGGTGGGCCGCACGCGCGCGCATCTCGCGCAGTATCTCAGCTGCGCTGTCTTCACCCCCGGCGAGGTTCTGCATATCCGTCACGGTATTTTCAGGAACCCGTCCGCTGGTGTATTTCAGTTTGATCGCTAGCCAATCGCCACGCCGAAGCCGAGTCCAATCAGGTAGGTCGCCAGCATCGTGGCGGAGCCCATCACCACATTGCGCACGATGGCTGGCAGCACCGGTGCCTTGCCGAGTTTTGCGCTGATCAGACCGGTCAGGAAGAGGCCGAGCACCACTGACGCGGCAGTGACGACGACTGCGTTGCCGATTGGCAACAGAATCATGAGCATCGGAATCAGTGCACCAACGGTGAACGCAATGAATGATGACAGCGCCGCGACCCAGGGGCTGGTGAGCTCCTCAGGGTCGATGCCCAATTCCACTTCAGCGTGTGCCGCGAGCGCATCGTGTGCGGTGAGCTCCTCAGCAACTTGGCGTGCGAGACCCGCTGACAGGCCACGCTTGCGGTAGAGGCCGGTGAGCTCGGCGAGTTCCGCAGCAGGTTGTTCTTTTAGTTCGCGGATCTCTTTGGTGATGAGCGCCTTCTCGGTGTCGCGCTGGGTGCTCACCGACACGTACTCGCCACCGGCCATCGAGAATGCACCTGCGACCAGCGCCGCAATGCCCGCAGTGGCGATGGCCACCACGTTGCCAGGTGCGGCTGCTGCGACACCGACGACCACACCAGCAACCGACACGATGCCATCGTTGGCGCCGAGTACGCCAGCTCGCAGCCAGTTGAGGCGTTGCCCGACCTTGTCATCGGCATGCGATTCATGCAGATGGTGGATCGCGGCCTCGATGTCGGTTTGCTCGTCACTCATGCGCTCATCATGCTCTGAAATCGGGCCTGTCACAAGCAAGGCAAGCCTGCCTTACTTGGCTAGGGAGGGATCGGAACCTGTCGAGCCACGCTCTATCCCGCGGCGCGCTCGTTTACTGTTGCGTCGAGGCAGGCGCGGGAATCTGATCCCGGTTCCGCACGTGCAAGGTCGCAAACAGCAGCTCAGCCGCGATCACGACCATCAGGAATGCTGGCAGGAGATCGCTGAGCGCCCATCCGAGGGTGGGAGCCAGAAACGTTTGAGGTTGATCCCCGCTACTCGTCTCCATGCCATTGGGCAGGCTCACCAGACCATCCGAAACAGAGAGTGCGAGCGCAAGCTCGAACGCAGTGCCGTCTTCGCCCTGCGCGCGCAAGACCAATTCGTACTCGCCGTCCGCGATATCGCTAGGGATGGCGGCTTCTCCGTTCACGTTGCCATCCCAGTCGGCCTCAGTGTCGAGTAACACTTCAGTACCGGGTTCGAGTGTTACTGATGCTGCCGAGTTACGTTGCAGATCTGAGCCGCCGACCATGACGCTCAACTTGGATTCCGGAGAATTCTCGATCACGCCGTCTTGTGTGAGTGGTGCGTACGAGTAGGCACTCAGGGAAAGGAAGGTGTTCTGCCGGAGTTGCTCCGCTGCAGACGCGCCGAAGCCGAGCGACATCTGAGCGACCACTGCGGCAAAGATGATTGAGAGCACGAGGTTGAGATTCTTCGCCCCGATCGAGACACCTGCCACAGGCATCCCCTGCTGCCGGGCGGTCTCGGCCGCCTGAGCTGCGTAGAACGTGCCCGCGATAATGCCGGCGCCGACTCCCAACTGCACGATCACCCAAATCCAGACCTGCAATGCGTCTTTGGTGAAGTCGTACACGATTAAACCGAAGATCAGGGCTGCGGCGATAGCAACAATAGGCATGGTGAAGGCGAGTGCCGTCGCGCGCTGTGTCTGTGGGTCCGGCGCACTGACTGCGACGGCTACTGGCACATCCGATTGATCAGCGGATGCGGGCGACGTGGCGGCATCTCCGGCTGGTGCGGTTGGCGCATGTTTCGCGAACACGAACCCAGCAAGCAGCACCGTCACGGTCAGCGCGGTGAATAGCACGATAGGGAGGTAAGTATCGAGAATTCGCACGATCACGTCGATGCCAGCGGAGCTCTCAAAACTCGACATGAACACGCCGACGGCCATCACCGCCGAGAGCACCAGAGTGATGATGACTACAGTGCTTGCGAAGGCTTCAACGGCGCCAGTGAGAGGTGAAGGGGGAGCTGAAGTTGACCGCTGCGCTCGCATGCGGTTTTTCGCGACGACAGCAGTGAGGGCGATGAGCGCGACCGCACCGAAGATCAAGTACTTCGACGGCCGAATGATGTCTGTGGCGTTCGGGCCATAGAGCTGGTTTGCTGGGATCCCGGATTCAATGGCGATATCGGCGATCACGCCCGCAACAAAGAGGCACCACCCGACGATTGCGGCTCCGAGAACATTCCTGAGTGCTCTTCGTGCGGCGGTGCGTGCTGGCATGGCGGTCATGACGCCAGTGTATGGAGTGCTGCTGCGACCGTCTATGCACAAAATGCCCCCAACGCCATAGACTGTGTCCAATCATGAGGGATGTGGTCAATGGGCACGGCGTCGAAGGCGAGGACGTGCGTGCAGGCGCCAAGCAAACGGCTGCCCAGTCCGATCGCACGGTTGAGCTGTCCCGGCTGCTGCGCGAGAACGAACAGCGGCATCGTGCCCTGTTTGACGGCAACATTGACGCGGTCGTAACGCTTGATCTCGCGGGCACATTTTTAGAAGTCAATCCCGCGGCTGAAAAGATGCTGGAAGCCACAGCGGCAGAGCTCATTGGTTTGCCCTTTCAGTCGGTTCTGCTGCCTGAACGTGTTGAATACGCGCGAGCGCAGTTCTCCGCGGCATGTGCCGGGCAATCGTTCCGCTATGACACCCGACTGCGTGCCCTTCGCGGGGCCATCGTCGATGTGCGCGTCGCGCTGATCCCGATTCGGCTTCAGGGGCACATCATCGGGATCCATTGCGTAGGCAACAACATCACCGAGCAGAAGCAGCATGAGCGTAAGCTGCAGCAGTTGGCCTTCTTCGACCCACTGACCGGGCTTCCCAATCGAAACTCGCTCGACACGAACCTCAGTAGGCAAGTAACTGAGTCTCGAAGGTTTGCCCTTCTCTCCCTTGACCTTGACCGGCTGAAAGCCGTTAACGAAACCTGGGGGCGCGAAGCTGGCGACCGATTGCTGAAAGTCGTCGCACATCGGCTGACAGAGTTTCTTCCGCCCTATGCTGACCTTTTTCGCTACAGCGGGGACGACTTCGTCATCACGTACTATTGCGAAGTTGATTCCGAAGCGCTGGATTTTGCGCACGCAATCGACGCGCATTTGCGCGACCCGGTGGTGCTCGGCGACAACGAAATGTCGATTACCTCCCGGATTGGCATCAGCATGTTTCCTGAAGACGGCCAAGACCCTGGCACTCTGCTTCGGAAAGCGGATGCTGCGATGTTCGCGGTTGAGTCCAGTGGTCGGAATCGGGTCGCCTTCTACCGCGACGTAAACAATGCTGCCGATACGCGACAGTTTCAGCTTGAGGTGGGCTTGCGTGCGGCGATTGATCACGGAGAACTGTCTCTGGCGTTCCAGCCACAGGTGGATCTGCGCAGCGGAAAGGTGCACGGGGTCGAGGCGCTGCTGCGCTGGAACCATCCCGAGTTTGGCTACGTTCCGCCCGACGAGTTCATCCCTGCCGCAGAGGAGAGCGGTCTCATCCATGAGATTGGTCTGTGGGTGATCGAGCAGGCCTGTCGTCAGGCGTGCGAATGGGATCGGGCCGGAGTGATGCCGCTTTCCGTCTCGGTGAATATCTCGATCCATCAGTTCTACGATGCCGATTTTGCTGAGCAACTCGAGGAGGTGCTGCGCCAGAATGATTTCCAGCCTGCGCGGCTCGTGCTCGAGATCACCGAGTCAATTTCCTCAAACTCCGAGGTGGTGGTGGCACAGCTGCACCGTTTTGCAAATATGGGCGTGCGGATCGCGATTGATGACTTCGGCACCGGCTACAGTTCGCTGCGATATCTGAAAGATTTTCCGGTGGACTACTTGAAGATCGACCGCTCGTTCATTGACATGCTGGAGACCAACGAAAAAGAGCGCAAATTGGTGGCAACCATTACCGCGCTCGCGCGGAACTTTGGCCTAGAGACCATCGCTGAGGGTACTGAGACGCTGGCGCAGGTCGATATTATGCGCGAGTTGGGGGCCGATCACGCGCAGGGATATTACTTCAGTAAGCCGCTCGCTGCCGATGCGCTGGTGGACTGGCTCCGCAGTCGACACTGAGACTCTGACGGGTCTCCAGGCTGCGCGAACCGGTGTGGACGATGATACTGGTCGCAGGCCGATACTGCAGTGTCGGTTCTGAACCAGCGGGTGGTCATGCGGCAGCGCCGCAGCAAAGCGGAGGTGTGACATGCAGCGACAGGACGTTCTGAATCGGGCGAGCGAAATGATCGACGGCGCTCGGCAAGACACGTATGGTGACCCCGCAGAGTCATTTGCGCGGGCCGCCCAGATCTGGTCGGCAATCCTCGGTACCCCCGTGTCTCCTGCGCAGGTGGCCATGTGCCTTGCCGGGGTGAAGCTGTCCCGTTTGGCTCACACGCATGATCACGAAGACTCGTGGGTGGATCTTGCTGGCTACGCCGCGGTGGGCGCAGAAGTTGCTGCAAGGTACCGTGCAGCCGAAGGAGATCCTTCCGGAGTGGAGGGCGCACTCCCTACAGACGAAGAGGAATGACGCCGCACCCGTCAGGTGTCATTACCGGAACGTGGCTTCGTGCGTTGCCGGGGTGCTTTCCGCCTCCGCGATTGCCACAATGCGGTTCACCATGCCGGAAAAAACGAGCCCGTGAAACGGCAACACTGCGAGCCAGTACAGACGACCGGCTAGCCCGCGCGGAAAGAACACCGCCCGCTGCCGGTATTCCAACCCGCGCGCGCCCTCCGCGCAGCGCAGCTCCAGCCACGCGGAACCCGGGAGCTTCATTTCCGCGCGCAGTCGAAGCAGACTGCCGGGCTCGCACGCTTCGACCCGCCAAAAGTCGATGGCGTCACCGACTGCGACCGTTGAACGATTACGCCGCCCGCGTTGCAGCCCAACGCCGCCCACGAAGCGGTCGATCCATCCGCGCGCAGCCCAGAGCAGGGGCGGGGAATACCAGCCGTTTTCCCCGCCGATACCAGCAATGACCGACCACAGCGCATCCCGGTTCGCACGCGTGGGGCGGGCCCGCTCATCTAAGTACACGGTGCGGCGTGCCCAATCGGGGTCGCTGGGCAGTGGATCGCTGGGTGCACCAGAGACTTGCGCATCAAGCCAACTGGTCTCGACTTGGTCTTGCTCCACGCGTCCGAGGGCGAGTCGCACCGAGCGCTGGTAGCGAGTCAGGCCCTCGGGTGGTGGGGGAATGATGTCGTCGATGTCGTGATTGCGCATGACACAGTCGTGCTGCAGAGATTCGACCAGCGGTCGGGCGAGTGCCTGCGGTACCGGGGTCACCAACCCGACCCAGTGCGAGGCAAGTCGCGGGGTCAGCACCGGCAGCGCGGCGATCCTTCGCTGCGGCAATCCGGCAACGACCGCATAACCGTTCATCATTTGCCCGTATCGCAACACCTCGGGTCCGCCAATGTCGACGGCCCGGCTGATGTGCGCGGGCACACGGGCCGCGGCCAGCAGATAGTAAAGCACATCGCGCACCGAGATCGGTTGGATGAAATTTCGCACCCATTTCGGGGCCGGCATGTACGGCAAGACCTCGGTGAGGTGGCGGATCATCTCGAAAGAAGCTGAGCCCGAACCGATCACCACTCCCGCCTGTAGCACCAGCGTTGGCACGCCCGAGCGCAGCAGAATCTCGCCCACCTCAACCCGCGATGCCAGATGCGGTGAGAGGTGACCGCTCGTCGGATGCAGGCCCCCGAGGTAGACGATGCGTTGCACCCCGGCACGCTGCGCGGCTCGCGCGACGTTCTGCGCAATCGTGCGATCAAGGTCGCCAAACGACTTGCTGCCGGTCATCGAGTGGATCAGGAAGTACACCACGTCAACGTCGCACATCGCTGCGGCGACAGCATCCGCGTCGGAGGCGTCGCCCGCGCACACCTCAACGTCATCGCCCCAGCCAAACGCGGTCACTCGCTCGGGGGAGCGCGCGAGCACCCGGACCCGGTAGCCACCATGAATGAGTCTGGGCACGAGACGCCCACCGATGTAGCCGGTTGCGCCGAGTACCAGCACTCGCGGCGTCTTTTGGTTGGGGTCGGGAACTGCTCGCAGTTGATCTTCTTCGCCGGTGGGCGAGCTGAGCGGCTGCGGGGCGTTCTCGTGAGTCATCTGGCGTTCCGATCTGTGTGGACAGAGTCATCGGGAGTGGCTGCGGGGGCAGCATCTGCGACAGCGCGCTGCGCCTCCGCGAGGCGGGCCGCTTCGACTCCGCGCTGCACCTGTTCGGTGAGGGAAGAGATGACCGTGGCCGTGATGATGGCGACAATCACCATGCCGCCAAGCATGAGTCCCACTGCCACAATGCGACCTGGCACGGTGACCGGGGTGTAGTCGCCATACCCTACGGTCGCGATGGTGGCGAAACCCCACCAGATCGCGTCCCCGAACGAGCGGATATTGGCCTCTGGCGCATTGTGTTCGAGTAACCACACCAGGGTGGAAGCCACATACACAAATATGAAACCGAAGGATGCTGCTACCAACATGAAGCGCATCCGCTGGTGTCGCCGTGAGCGCTTGAGGCCTGGCAGGCGCCATAGATAGAGCACGAGTAAGAACGAACGCAGGAATGGTAAGAGGAGTGTGACCGCCTCGAACAGGTTCCGGCGGAGGAACTCCCAGCCCCTCCCACTCAGAAAGAACCGAATCGCGAAGTCAAGCAGGAAGAGCGCCCACATCACCAGCATGCCGATGGTGGCCCAATTCTGGGTGCCCGGGCTGAGGTTGTTATCGGCGAGCACGATTGTGGAAAGCGCCACAAAGCCGAGCGACAGCACGAGCAGCGGCCACGAAGACCACTCCTCCCAGACCTCTGCCCGTTCACGCACCGGGGCGGGCGGTGACGAAACCTCTGTCAATGCTGCCTCCTCTGGTTCTTGGCGTGCCTGCAGTGAGGCCCCACCTCGAATCTAGGCCACGTGCCGCTGCGAAATCGAAAAAGTGTGACGAACTGTATTGACGGAGGAATTGGCCTCCGATCAGTGGCGCTCACCCTGAGGCTTGGGCAGGCTAACTGCGGGGCTTCAGCCGGGCAATGGGCAGCGCAGGCGCCGGCAGCGGCGGTTCGGGTTCGTCTGCCGGAAGGCCGAACACGCCTTTCTCGGAAGGCTGTGTCTGCTTGATTTCTAGGTGCCAGGCTGCACGTGCCGCAACAATATCGTCGTGGCTGCGGCCCACGAAGTTCCACCACATCACGAGTTGCTCGCCGAATGGTGCGCCGCCGATCAGTAAGACCCGTGCCCCGCTGGCTCCTGCGGTCAGCTGCAGCTCCGCGGCACCCGCAGCGACGAAGGCGAGGGTGTCGCGCGGCACCGGTGTGACAGTGGCAGGAGCTTGTTCGCCGCTTGCGCTCGTGCGTGCGGAAAGCGACAGCTCGCCGTGATCTACCAACACACCGTGTTCAAAGTCGGTGTTCACTGTGAGTCGCAGCACCGTGCCCGGCAACAGGTTTAACTCCGCGCCTAGCAGCGGGGAGTGCGTCTCTACCGGCGAAGTATCGCCGAGCAGTGAGCCCAGAAACACCCGCGCCGCCCAGCCCGGGCCGGTGCGCAGTGGCGGCACGTAGTGTGCAAACCTGCGCGGCACGTTGCGTGCGTGGTCGGGTAGGGCGATCCACAGCTGCACGCCATGCAGAATCGAGGTATCGGGTGTTGAGCGTTCGGAGTGGCTGATGCCGCTCCCCGCAGTCATCAGGTTGAGCTCGCCCGGGCGCACGAAGGCGTGGGCGCCCGAGCTATCGCGATGCTCGATCGTGCCGGAAAACAGCCAACTCGCCGTTTGTAAACCCGTGTGAGGGTGCGCTGGAACGTTCATACCGCCCGACACCGCGACGTCATCGGGTCCATAGTGGTCGAGAAAACACCAGGCGCCGATCAACGTGCGACCCCGCTGCGGCAGGGTGCGCCGCACGTTCATGGCGCGCAGCCCACCGAGCGGCACGTCGCGCGGTTCGAGCAGGGCGATTTCCGCGGTGGATCCGCCAGCCCGCTCTTCGCACAGTGTTTCCTCCGGGCGGCTGTCGAGGTTGCTCACTGCTCTCTCGTCCCTTCCGCGCGGCTGTTGTGACTCCAGCCCGGCGCAAGACGCCGAATACGTTGCGCTCGCCACGCCCAGGTCACCCACAGCACCGGCCAGGCAAGCAGGGCAAACGGGCCCGAGAAACTCAGGCGGTCGCGCCAGATCGCTCGCTGAGGGTTACCCGGCGCCTGGCTGATCGTCATACGGTGATGCCAACCGCGCACGAGCGCGAGCGGGCCACTCGATGGGTGACCCGTGTCGTGCATGGTGCGCACCAGAGACTCTCCATCACCCCACACCTCGTCACGCACCCGAATGACCTGCCTGCCCGCGGGTACCAGCCCGGCAAACCGAAGCTCGACTTCGACCTCATCACCCGGGCTAAATCGCTCAGGCATCAGCGTGAGAGGGCGCAGCTGCATGACTGAGCCGTACAGTTCAGCCGCAACCGCAGTGGTGTGAACTGCGTGCCACGCGGCATCCGGGGGGCAGTCGATGTCGAACCGGAGGTCGATG
>CAZTBS010000048.1:0-8624 GCA_964612125.1 uncultured Leucobacter sp.
ATCAGCGGCTCAGAGTATGCCGCCTCGTGGATCGAGCCGTCGTCGCGCTGCACTCGCGCCTTGGTTCGGATGGTCAAGCGGTCGAGGATGTCTTGCATGCTGCTCCCTGGTCGGTGGGTACACGAGTGTCGGTACGTGTCCTACGCCTGGGGGCGCCAGTCTGGTATGTCCTGGTGGCCTTTCGTTGATCCTGGGAGGAATCTTACATGTGGACGCGTGGCTGCGGTCGAGCTACGACATACCACCAGATGCGCCGCTGACTACGATCAGCATGAACCAGAAAGCGGTGGTTGCGGCCACGAGCGCAGCGGCGATGTAACCGAGAATCAAGCCAGCGAGAGCCTGCGAGCGGCCGATGCCGGAGGTCTTCGAGCGGTTCTGGCCGATGTGGCCGAAGATGATGGCGATGATTGCCGTGGGTGCGGCGAGCGCAGCGGCGAAGAATCCGAGTATCGGGACGAGGCACCAGATGCCGACGGCGATGCTCACGATACCGACGATCATCGAGGTGAGTGCTGCGCCGTTCTTCGGCTGGGGTGGCTGCGGCGAGAATGCCGGCTGCGGCGCATACATCGGCTGTGCGTACACGGGCTGCACGACAATGGTGGGTTGCTGGTAACCCTGCTGCGTGGTCGTGGGCTGCTCGGCTGCTTGCGGCTCGTGGGTGCTCATACTGAGGAATCCTATGCGAGCGCGAGGCAGTCTCACAGGTTATGCTGTCGATCAATGGCGCACCGGCCACACTCGCGGAGCCGGGCGAAGCGACCAAGAATAACGACTAACTATCTACTTTGAGTCAGTTTTGGTCGGTTTCTGTCGTCTGCTAGCATTAGTACGCAAGGCAAGAATGTCGGCCTGATCTGGCATTTCATTTTCTATCGTCCCTCGTCGTTTCCGCGGCTTGCAAACAGCGGGTTCCGGGTTCGAGTCCCGGGGGGCGTACGAACGCGAAACCCCCTACTCCGGTCGGGGGTTTCTTCGTAGCTGCGGTAGGAGCACCAATGATTGAACAGCCCCCCTCACCTTCGAATGACCTAGCACTCGCGCTCGAACTTGCTGACCTCGCTGACAGCATCTCGCTGCCGCGCTTCCGCTCGGCCGACTTGCGTGTCGACACGAAACCCGACCGCACCTTTGTCACAGACGCCGACACTGCGGTCGAGGCCGCAATTCGGGCACGCATTGAACAGGAGCGCCCGGCAGACGGGTTTCTTGGCGAGGAATCCGGACGCACGGATCGTGGCGGCCGGCGCTGGATACTCGACCCCATCGATGGCACATCAAACTTCCTGCGCGGCGTTCCTAACTGGGGCACGCTGATCGCCTTGGAAGTCGATGGCGAGGTCACCCTCGGCGTAGTGAGCGCTCCTGCGTGTGGAGCGCGCTGGTGGGCAGAAACCGGCGCGGGCGCCTGGGCACAGTCTGCTGGCGGCGATCCACGCCGTCTGCATGTGTCACAAGTGCAGCAGCTCAGCGACGCGTCGGTCAGCTTTCAGAGCATCGCACAGTGGGATGAAGCTGGCTATCTCGATCCACTCATCGCTCTGAGCCGCGCCGTATGGCGAGATCGCGCGTACGGCGACATGTGGTCGTATATGGCGCTCGCAGAAGGGCTGCTCGACGCGGTCGCGGAGTTTGATGTCAAACCCTACGATCTCGCTGCACTCGTGCCAATTGTGCGGGAGGCAGGCGGCGCATTCACAGATATCGCCGGTACTTCCAACATCTGGAACGGCAGTTCGCTGGCGAGCAACGGACACCTCCACGCTGCGGTCGTGCAGACCGTCGCGGCAGCGCGCGGGATCTAGCTGCTCGCTCGACGCTGGTCCGGATCCACACCCTCAAGAATTCGTCCCAGCGCAGCCGACAACGCAGCGACGTCACCCTCGCGCAGTTGGTCAAACACCAGCCTGCGTACCTCTGCGACATGCGCGGGGGCGTGCGCTTCCAAGTGCGCAAAGCCAGCATCAGTCAAAATCGCGTTCGTGGCTCGGCGATCCGCCGCGCAGACCTCACGCCGCACCCAGCCGTGTGATTCCAGCCGCTTCACCACGTGCGACAAACGCGACAGCGACGAGTTTGACCAAAACGCCAGGTCACTCATCAACCGCGTGCGATTCTCCGCCTCGGAGAGCATGGCGAGCACGTGGTACTCGAAAAACGAAATGCCAGCATCGCGCTTGAGCTGTGCCTCCACCGCACCAGGCAGCAGGATGGTGAGCCCCACCAGGCGGACCCACATCTCGCGCTCAGCAGGATCCAACCAGCGCGGTTCGGAGTCGTGTGCGTCCTCGACTGGCTTCGCCACTGCTGACCTCATTTCCTCGGGTGGTTTCGACGATGCTGCAAGAACCCAGGCTAGCCGACCTCCCCGCGCGCGACGAAGCTCACCGCCCCGCAACCATCGCAGGCTGCGCACGCTCGAACAACACCATGCCGCATTCCAGGGTGCCACTGTGAACGAGGCAGCAGTTGCGACACGCGCGGCAAGCGCAATGCAGTGAATGAGAGTGCCCCAAGGCCTACCCCCGATGGATTCGAAGCTGCAGAGTGCGGCGGCCCGCATTGTTGCTGTGACGTCGTAACCGCATCGATTGCCCGCTTAAACCACGGCTGATATCTCCCGATAGAATTTCGATGTCCTATCCTGGTTGCGTTCGCATCCAGATAAGGTGCTCGAAAAAGGAGCACTGCTGCCAGACCCGGCGAGACACACACGGATCCTGAAATCTCGCGTATCTCCTAGGAACTCACGTGTCACTCTCGGAAACTCACACTCATCTCGACGCACCCAACACCGTAGCTGCTGCTGTGGCCCACGCACTCGCGCAGCACGCCACCCAAGCATTCGGGCTCATGGGCAACGGCAATGCACACCTCATTGATGCACTCACCGCATGCGGCGTGACCTACACATCCGTGCGCCACGAGGCTGCGACTGTCGCGTCAGCGGACGCCTACACGAGGATTTCGGGCAAGCTCGCGGTTGCCACGACCACCTACGGTGCTGGATTCACCAATCTCCTGACCGCACTCGCCGAAGCCGCACAGGCACGCACCCCAATGTTGGTGGTGGTCGGTGACGCTCCCACGAGTGGGCCTCGCCCGTGGGACGTTGACCAGGAGATGCTCGGCGCCGCGCTCGGAGTGCGAACCCACCTCGTCAGCGCCGATGATCCGGCAGCAGCGGTGGATCGCGCGGTGGCCGCGGCAGTCCGCAACCGCCGCCCAGTGGTGCTCGGCATTCCCTACGATCTGGTCACGACATCGCTGTCTCCCACCGGCGCAAGCACCGACGAACATATCGACCTTAATGATCCGCAAGTCATCGCAGATCTTGTGGCAGCAACGCGCGCGCGCCCCGCGAATGGCGTCCAGGTTCCAACACCGCACACCGCAGCGCAGCTTGGCCTGACGCATCTTGACCTGGAGGCACTCGCGCAGGCGGTGACCGCACTCGCGTCGGCACAGCGTCCGCTCATTCTGGCGGGGAGAGGCGCCGCGCTGGCGAAGACCAGTGTCTTGCTCGGGAATCTCGCCGAGCGCCTAGGCGCGCTCACCGCCACGACCGCCCTCGCCCGCAACGTTTTTCCAGCGCCGGAATACGACCTCGGCATCACCGGCGGATTCGGCCAGGAGGCAGCGATGTCTGTCATCACTGAGGCAGATGTTGTGCTGGTGGTGGGAGCAAGCCTCAACCAATTCACGATGCGATTCGGTGAGCTCTTCGGCGCCGAGACCACAGTGGTGCGTGTCGATGTGGATCAGGTTGCGCCACCTCGAACAGCACGCCCGCTGACCCATGTGTTGCTGCGGGGTGACGCCGGGGCAATCCTCGCGGAACTCGATCACAGACTCACGGAGGCACGCGCGACGCCTTCCGGATGGCGAGAGCGTGTCATCGGTCTGGAACCTGACGGGTCGCTACGCAAACGCGACTCGGGAACGGGTGATGATGAAGGCCTGCTCGCTGACGGGCTGCTCGACCCGCGCGCCGTGGCGATTCGCCTCGCTGAGTTGCTGCCGAAAGACCGCCATGTGACGAGCGACGGCGGGCACTTCATCGGTTGGGCAAACATGTACTGGCCAGTAGCCGCACCCGAGCGCATGATCATGGTGGGCGCCACCTACCAAACCATCGGGCTGGGCCTGGCGACCGTCGCTGGGGTCGCCGCTGCCGCACCTGACAGCACGGTCGTAGTGACCACGGGTGACGGAGGCGCGTTGATGGCACTCGCGGATCTGGAGACCGCGATCCGCACCGCCCCCAGCTGTGTGATTGTGGTGTGGAACGACGCCGCCTATAGCGCCGAAGTGCACCTGTATGGCGTGATGGGCATTAACGAGACACCGATGCTCATTCCACGCATTGATTTCGCCGCGATGGCGACTGCTCTCGGCGCGACCGGTGTGCGTGTGGATCGCCTGTCAGCTCTTGACGCACTCGCACAGTGGCGGGATGCGGGAGCCACCGGCACCCTGCTACTCGACTGCCGTGTCTCACGCACGGTGATCGCGCCGTATCAGTATGAGGTGATGCGCGTGAACGGTATCGACGTGGAGAGCCTCGAGCCGTAGCTCGCATCAAAGCGCACACCCCAGGGGTGCAGAGCGAGCAGGCTTTCCGCCCCTGCAGCAGATATCATGCAACTCATATAGCGAATCTGCATTGGGCTATTTGGAACCCACCCACTGTGTTCGCTTGGCCGGGAGATGTCATAACGATGCAGAAAGCGGGTGTCTCGCTAACGCGCGGCACCCGCTTTCTGGTCATCGTGTCACCAGCGCGGTTTCCGTGAACCGTGATCGTTCCCACGACGGTCGGGGCCATCGTGACGTCCACCGCGATCGTTCCGGTCGTTCCATGAGCCGCGATCATTACGATCCTGGTAGCGCGTGGATCCGTCACGACTCGAACGTTCATTGCGATCGTTTCGGTCACCGTAGCGCGAACGGTCACCTCGCTCGGCCCCACCCCGCGCATCGCGTGAGTACCCGCCGCGGTCGCCGCGGTCATAACCCCCGCGACCATCACGATCACCTCGGCCGCCGCGATCGTAGCCCCCGCCACGCTGGCCACCACGATCCGGGCTCAACTCGATGAGCTTGCCGCTAATGCGAGTCTGCGCCAAACGCGCCAGCTGATCCTTGGACAGATTCTTTGGCAGCTCTACGAGCGAGAAGTCGTCGCGCACTTGAATGCGGCCGAAGTCGTCGCGGGTGAGGCCACCTTCGTTGGCGATTGCGCCAATGATCTGCCCGGGTTGAATCTTCTGACGGCGCCCCACCTCGATCCGGTACATGGCCAGGTCTTCACGTCGCTCACGCGGGCCGCGATCTTCACGCTCGCGCCGGTCACTTCGTCCACGCCCATCACGGTCGCTGTCGTCCAAGAATTTCGCGGCCTGTGCTCGGTCACGTTGAAACTTCTTGTCATCTTCATCAGACAGCAGCAGCGGGGTGTCGCCCTGCGCGACGACCGCGAGCGCAGCCGCGACATCCGTTTCGGGCACATCGTGATGGCGCACATAGTGCGCAATGATGTCTCGGAACGCGTCGATCCGCGCCGTTTCGGTCAGTGCCACCGTAATGGCGTCGTCGAAGCGCGACAGACGAGTAGCGTTCACCTCTTCGACGCTCGGCAGTGACATCTGAGTAAGCGGCTGCTTCGTAGCTTTCTCGATGGCCGTCAGCATGCGACGCTCGCGCGGGGTGACGAAGCTAATCGCGTCGCCAGTTCGCCCAGCACGACCGGTGCGACCGATGCGGTGCACGTACGACTCGGTATCGATCGGCAAATCGTAGTTGACGACGTGACTGATGCGTTCTACATCAAGGCCGCGAGCGGCGACGTCGGTGGCGACGAGGATATCGAGCTTGCCTGATTTCAGCTGATCAACGGTACGCTCGCGGATGTTCTGCGGAACATCACCGTTAATTGCGGCCGCTGAGTAGCCGCGTGCACGTAGTTTTTCAGCCACCTGCTCGCTGTCGCCACGGGTGCGGGTGAAAACAATCATGCCGTCGAAGTCTTCGACTTCGAGCACACGAGTCAACGCATCCAGCTTCTGCATGTAGGACACCACGATGTAGCGCTGCGCGATATTTGCGCTGGTCTGGGTCTTGCCAGCGACTTTGATCTCTTGCGCGTCGCTCAGGTACTGCTGTGAGATGCGGCGGATCTGCGCGGGCATCGTGGCAGAGAAGAGCGCGACCTGCTTCTCGCTCGGTGTGTCAGCCAGAATGGTTTCGACGTCTTCCGCGAAGCCCATCTTCAGCATCTCGTCGGCCTCGTCGAGCACCAGGTACTTGATCTCGCTGAGATCGAGCGAACCCTTATTGAGGTGGTCCATGATGCGACCCGGGGTACCCACCACGATGTCGACCCCGCGGCGCAGCGCACTCAGCTGCTGGCCATAGGCCTGTCCGCCGTAAATCGGCAACAAGTGCACCTCGGGCAGATGTGCGGCATAGCTCTCGAATGCCTCGCACACCTGCAGCGCAAGCTCACGGGTGGGAGCGAGCACGAGTGCCTGTGGCACACCCTGCCCGGGTTGAATGCGAGAAAGTATCGGGAGGGCAAAGGCCGCTGTCTTGCCTGTGCCGGTTTGCGCCAGCCCGACGACATCACGACCGGTGAGCAGCACCGGGATTGTAGCCTCTTGAATGGCAGACGGAGTCTCATAACCCAGCCCTCGCACGGCGCGGAGCACGCGCTCATCAAGGCCGAGCGAATCGAAACCTGCGCGGGTAGGTGTGGTGTTTTCTGCGGCAGCCTCGTTCTCGAGTGGGCTGCTCAGTGAGTCGGTATCTTGCGGATCTGCGGAAGTTCGTGGCTCCCGGTCGCTATCTTGCGTGTGGGAATCGGGAGTAATCATCACTTCATCCTACCGCGGAGACACTGCAAAGCGCTGGGAGTATTACCTCCCGGCGGGTTCAAGCGTTTCTCGACACCACCAGGGAAGCGCCGAGGAAGCCCCGATCGAGTCAGCGAACCTCGTTCAGACGTCAGCGAGCTGGCCCGTGATGATCGGCGCCGACGGCTTCTACACCCGCGAGGGTGACCGGGAGAGAGGCTTCAATCTCGGCAACACGCTGTAGGTGGGCGGACTTGCCTATCTGCCAGCGAAGGGTTTCCGATTCCCTAGCGGTGCCCCTCGGCTGCCACATCCTGCATGTGCGCAAACGCCTCAAGCGCGCGTGCGCGCGAGGCCCGCAGATCCACCATCGGCGGATTCAGCAGGGAATCGGGCGCCCAGCGATCGACATAGGCGCCGTTTGAGTCGAACTTCTGCCGCTGCAGCTCGGGGTTGAACACGCGGAAATAGGGTGCGGCGTCGGTGCCGCTACCTGCCACCCACTGCCAGTTAAAGGGGTTGGCTGCTGCATCTGCGTCGACCAGCGTGTCCCAGAACCACTGCTCCCCCACCCGCCAGTCGATGAGCAGGTTCTTCACCAGGAAGGAGGCGACCACCATGCGCACCCGATTGTGCATGGTGCCCGAACGCCACAGTTCACGCATCCCAGCGTCCACGAGGGGCACACCGGTGCGCCCCTGCTGCCAGCGCTGCACAGTGTCCGGGTCTGCCTCAGCCCACGGAAAACGGTCAAATCGGGGGTCGAAGTTGCGCTCAGCAAGATCGGGCGCGTGGAACAGGGTGTGCCAAGCGAACTCGCGCCAGCCGACCTCAGATAAGAAGGTCGTCACATCTGCTCCTGAGTCGCGCGCTGCGTGCCACACCTGATTCGGGCTGATTTCGCCGAAGCGCAGGTGAGGCGCAAGCCCCGAGGTCACCTCCGCTGCGGGCACGTCACGCTCTTTCGCGTAGCGGTGGGCGCGATGCGCGAGAAACTCGGTGAGCTCGTGCGCAGCGGTCTGCTCCCCCGGCTGCCATGGGAATTCTGCCGCCCAATCTGGGGAGCGTGGCAGCAAGTGCCAAGCTGCAAGCGTCTCGCTCTCGCCGCGGTGTGCGGCACGCTGCGCCGCTGCAGTAGCGTGTGGATCGCATGGCGTTGGAGCAGGCAGCGGCTGCCGCGGCGCCGGTGCTGCCAGGCAGGCCCGCCAGAATGGCGAGTAGACCCGGAACGGCTGACCCTGCTGATTCAGAATCGTGCCGGGTTCAAACAGCAACGATGCGAGGTAGGAACGCGCGTCAATTCCTTGCTCGCGCAATGACCCTTTCAGCGAGGCGTCAAGTTGCCGCTCGGCGCCACCGTAGCGGCGATTCCAGAGCACGCGATCCACCCCGATACGCTGCACCACTTCGGGAAGGATCGTTGCGGCTGCGCCCTGGCGCAGCACCAAGGGCACACCCAGGTGCGCAAGCGACGAGGCGAGCGAGACTAACGAGTGATGCAGCCACCACTTCGACGCTCCCCCGAGTGGACGAATACCGGGCGAGCTCTCGTCAAGCACGTATAGCGCCACCACACCGTTCGGGTCGTCCATCGCTGCGGCAAGCGCAGGATGGTCGGTGATCCGCAAATCATCCCTGAACCACACCAGAGTCGTCACGCGACCACTGTACGCCGTGTCGCACCCACATCTCTGAGAAGATGGGGGCATGCGCATCGACCTCCGGTTCGACATCGACTGCCCCCCGGATGCCGCGTGGCACGCAGTT
>CAZTBS010000049.1:0-8366 GCA_964612125.1 uncultured Leucobacter sp.
TCGTAGTCGATCTCGGGCTGCACCGACTCAATGAGGATCTGCACTTCAGGGTCAAGCCCGCGCAGGTGCAGTGTCGCACTCGGCGTACCCTCCCGCAGCCGCCACGAACCCAAAGTGACGAGTCGGTTCGGGCCGCCCGCCAGCGGTTGCGCGCCCATGCCTGCCCGATCCCAACCGCCACCCGGCAACCGCTCGATGCGCGCCCCGGTGGTCGGCCGCCCGACCACCAGCGTTGCCGCACGCACTCGCTCCAACCACGGCACAATCTCCGTCTCATCACTCGCGTGGATCGCCGCCACACTGCCGCAACCCAGCTCGCTCTGTAGCGCAATCGCTTCGTCAACGGTGCGCGCCGTGATTACCCCAATCACCGGCATGCCCACCGCGTCAGCCCAGAACGTCGCGTCGCGCTTCACGCCCAACCGCACCCCCGGCTGCCACAGGCGCCCAGCCTCATCGAGCTGCTCGGGTTCGACCAACCACTCTTCGCCGGGCTGCAGCTCGGTCAGCGCCCGCAAACCAGCACCGCTCGCCGGTTCGGGCAAAGGCCCCACATCAAAGATCAGTGGATCCTGATCACCCGGGCGCGCAGAGTCTCCCACCCGCAAAGCCCGCACGGCATCAGCAAGCTGCTCACGCAGGCGTGTGGATCGCGCAGCCGACCCCAGCAGCACCAGTGCTCGCGCCAGCTCAGCGCTCGCGTGCCCGGCACCGAACGCCGAGCGCACCGCATCGCGCACCGCCTCAGACGCATCCGCGCTCGGCGCGATGAGGGTCGAGCCGAGCGCGCGGAACCGGCCAGCCACCCGCAGATCGGGGCGACGACGCACGAGCGCCTCTGCGGTGTCGCGGCAGCCGAGCACGATCGCGCGATCCACCCGCACATCGACAGCCAGGCGCGCGGCGACAGCCGTGTCGCCCGGCAGCAGCGTGACCAACCCCTCGGGAAGCCCGGCAGCAAGCCACTCTTCTAGCAGCACGCGCGACGAATGCTGCACCGACGGCGCGACTACCCAGATCGCAGCGGATCCAGCGGCAAGCACCGCCAGCAACGCCTCGGCCCGCTCATCAAGCGGCACCCCCGCCTCGGACACGACCAGCGCGAGCGCATCGGGGTGAAACTCTGCGCCGCGCACAGCCCCCAGACCAGTCGCCAATTGCCCGAGGTAGCGAGCCGCGTCAACCGCGCCGTTGATCTCGGCGTCGATCACGGCGGCCGGGGCCCCGCTCTCCGCGGCGCACGCGACCACCAATCGATCGCGCGCGGCAACCGTGCCAAGCGCGAGCCTGCGCACCCGGGTGGCACGGTCGGCAGGGCGCTGCGCCCGCCACGGCGCACCCGCGGTCAGCGCCGCATCGATGAGCGGCTCGGGATCCACCTCGCCGCTCACGGCATCACCGACATCTCCGAAATCTGCAGGGCCGCCGATTGCCTCGCTGGCATGCGCGAGCCGCGCTTCCCCTGCCCGCGCCAGCAGGCGCCGCACCCATTCACGATTCTCGGTTTGCGTTGCGTCGGTGTCTGGTTCGTTCGCAAAACCCGACTCTGAAATCACTGGCAACCGCAGCGGCGGGCCAGCAGGTGCCAGGGTAATCACTCCGGTGGATCCGCGCGTCAACCCCAGCACCGCGGCCGTGAGCCCGCCCGTGTCGAAGCGCTCAGTCTCAGCCGGTGGCCGATAGAACAGCGCACTGTCACGTTCGCTCGGATCCCACTCGCGGTCGCGGCGCTGCGTGCGCTGCGAATTCGGGAACGGCTCACAGGCCAGATCAAGCGCGTCACGCAGACCCGCACGCTCAGCTTCGAGCGCAGCTTCGCCCCGTGCCCGCCCCGGGTGCGCGCCGTCGCGCCCCTCCTCGAGCGGATCAACCGGATCGGCCGCTCCCTCACGCAGCGCTGCCAACCTGGCCAACGTCGATTCCGGGTTCGCGGCTTCCGCGGCAAGCCCAATCAGGGTGCCCAGCGCTCCGCCAAACTCCTTTGGTGGCGTGATCGGGAGCAACAGCTGCACCGCGTGCCCCTCTGCCGCAAGCACATCAGCCAGCGCGTCAGCGGTTCCCGCACGCAGCTGCAGCCGCAACGACTCAGCGGCATCGCGGCGCGCCGCAATCTCGAGTGCGGTCGCCAGCAGATGCGGGTCTTCGCTCGCGGCGGTCACTCGCAGACCCGAACCGTGCGCGGCCGACAGCAGCAGCTCAACCAGGCGCAGCCACTGCGCCTCTTGGGCAGTACGCCCCTCAAGCGTCGGCACCGCCAGACCGCTCATCACCGACGCGATCTGCTCACGCCCGGAAATACCCGCAATATCGACGGCAAGATGCAGCGGCGCAGCACCATCAGCGGCCCGCGTCTTGCCCCAACGAATCATGCGTTCGGCGAGCGCGCGCGATTCGGGCAACTCTGCAAGTAAGGTCACCCCGGCAGATACGCTGTCGAACTCAGCGTCGGCGAGCGCGCGCACCAGAATCTCCGGGGCAAGCAGCGCTCCCCGGTAATCGCGTGGGGTGAGCACCACTGTGGTGCCACCCTCGCGCGCCGCAGCCAGCACCGGCCGCAGGGCGAGGGCAGCAAGCTGCGCGTCACGATCCATCGACCAGTCGCTGCCGCCAGGGATCAACCGCAGCGGGTCGATCGCGAGGTGCGTCACCTCGGGCTGCGCCGCCAAGCGCGTGAACCGGTGGATCTCGGCTTCAGCACGCTCCGGCCCCAGCACGCGCTCGCCCTGCAGGTCAAGCACCGTGGTGAGACCCCGCGCCGCATAACGCTCAAGTTTCTCGCCGAGTTTGCTGCGTGTACCCTCGCGGTCACCGCTGCCCGGCAGCTTCGTCGCGAGCACAAGCGGTGCCACACGCTCCCGCAACCGACGACGTGCCAGCGGCAGCACCGCCCAGGGCAGACCGAGCGACGCGATACCGCCCGCGCGCACGGCGAGTCGGTCGCGTGGCGGCAACGACGAGGGCAGGTTCCGCGAGGCTTCGCGGAGACCGAGCGCCGCGGCGAAGGGATCGCCGGTACCAGCCAAGGTCTCAAGGAGTTCGCGCGTAAACGTGAAGCCGTCGGCGTCGCGACGCACGCCCTCCAACAGCTCCGGCACGGTGCCGTCAGCCCGGGCACCGGTGTCGCGTTCTGCAGCAGCGAGACGCGTCAACCACGCATCAACGCGAGCCTCGGCCGCAGCGGCAACTTCGTCGATCTCGTCGCGATCCACACCCATAGGGCAACTGTAGAACGGGCGCTACGCGGTGACCGGCGCCACCCCGGCAATTGCCGCCAAGAAGCGGTCATTCATCTCGGGTGTGCCCACCGTGATGCGCAGTCCTTCGCTGCCATAGGCGCGGGCGACGACGGCGTGTTCTTGCAGCGCCGCGTCGATTTCGGGCGTCCGGTCACCCGTGCGCAGCCACACGAAATTGCCAAAGGAGTCAAGCGTGTGCCAGCCCAGGGCACGCAGCTCGGCAAGCATGCGTGCGCGCTCGGCGACAATCACGTCAATGCGCTGCTGCAGCTCTGATTCGGCAGCGAGCGAGGCAATCGCCGCCTGCTGCGCGAGATTACTCACAGCAAACGGCACCGACACCCGGCGCAGGTTTGTGGCGACCTCCTCGCGGGCGATCGCGTAGCCCACGCGCAGGCCAGCGAGACCGTAGGCCTTCGAGAAGGTGTGCAACACCGCCACATTGTCGTGACGGCGGAAGAAGTCGAGGCCCTCGGCCTTGCCCGGTGCCGTGTTGAAGTGCACATACGCCTCATCAAAGACAACCAGCACGTGCTTCGGCACGGCAGCGAGAAACGATTCCAGCTCCTCAGCCGTCACCGTCGCGCCCGTCGGGTTGTTCGGGCTGCACACGAGAATCAGGCGCGTGTGATCGGTGATCGCCGCTGCCATCGCTGCGAAGTCGTGCCCCTCGGCTGCGGTCAGCGGCACCGGCACCGGGGTCGCCCCGGCGACCTGGGTCAGAATCGGGTACGCCTCAAACGAGCGCCACGCGAAGATCACCTCGTCACCGGCACCGGCCGACGCATGAATCAACTGCGCGAGCACCTCAACCGAGCCAGCCCCGACGGCGATCTCCTCAGGGCGCACACCGATTCGCTCGGCAATGCGGTGGATCAGCGCACTCGCCCCCATGTCGGGGTACAGATTGAAGGTCTCGAGCTCACGCGCCACCACTTCCCGCACCGAGTCCAGCGGCGGGTAAGGGTTCTCGTTTGAAGAGAGCTTGACGGCGTTAGGAATCGCCTTGCCCTGGATGTAAGCGGGGAGTTGCTCGATACCGTCGCGCTGCAGAACCATGCGCCTCACTCTACCGATCGTGTGCGCTACGCGCCCGCGCCGCCGTACTCACCGGTTGCGACCAAAATGCCACGCGCGAGCACGGCATCACGCATCAAAAACCCGAGCACCGCCGGGGTGGCCTGTGGATCGACGTCAATGTGCTCGACGCTCAGCGCATGCACCACGAACCAGTAGTGGTGCATGCCCGTTCCTGCTGGCGGGCCCGCACCGATGAATTCGGCGCTGCGCACCTCGTTGGGCAGGGTGATCGCGCCCTCGGGCAGCAGTCCGGCCGCCGGATCCCCCGCGCCGCTCGGCAGCGAGGTCACGCGCGCCGGGATGTTCGCCACCGCCCAGTGCCAAAACCCCGAACCCGTGGGTGCGTCAGGGTCGTAGCAGGTGACCGCGAAGCTGCGGGTCTCTGCGGGAAACCCCGACCAGCTGAGCTGCGGTGAACGATCCGCACCGCCAGCGTCGGCACCAAACACCTGCGTCGGCAACGGTTCGCCGTCACTGATGTCGGTGCTGGTCAGCGTGAATTCCGGAACCTGGCGCATCCCCACATAGGGGTTGATCAGGCCTCGAGAAGGGTGCTGTTGCAGCATATGAACCTCGCTTCGTGATGCTTCACCGTCGAATGCTTCACCGCCATCTTGGCTTGCCTTGCCTGTCTGTGCCAGCGACTCGCCCGTGTTCCCCAATCGTTCCATGCATTGGCAGCTGCCCCAAGAACGCGGCCGTTCACTGTACGGGGTACAGAACTCCTCGATATGATTGAAAGTACGTGCACCGAGCCTGATTGAGGCATGCGCGTTCTTGGGCAATCGCGAATCGGGGTGAAAGCTATGTCAGCCACGACAGGGTCGGAGCGCGCACGCGCCACGCTGGCATACCTGCGTCGACACATCACCACTGGCACATGGCCGGTGGGCAGCAGAATCCCGATTGAGCCCGAACTCGCCGAGCAGATTGGCGTGGGGCGATCCACCGTGCGCGAAGCCGTGCGCTCACTCGCCAGCATTGGCATGCTCGAGACACTGCCTGGCCGCGGCACCTTCGTGCGTTCAGCCGCGCCCACCAGCGCGCTGCTGAACGAGTACCTCAGCGACTTCACCCTCGAAGAAATCCTCAGCTACCGGCGTGCGCTCGAGATTGAGGCGGCGCAGCAGGCAGCCCTGCAGCGCACCGAGGAAGACCTCGAAGCGCTCGAACGCGCTGCCGAAGAGGAAAAGGGCTGCACGCGCTGCCCCGTGCTGCTGAACGGCAGTGAGGCTACCGCATTCGACAGTAAGTTCCACCGGCTCATCTTCGATGCCGCCAAGAACCGCCTGCTTGCCTCGCTGTACGCCGGCACCAACGACCAGCTGCGCACACCCGCGCATCGCGGTCGCCTCGCTAACGTGGCCACCGCGAGTGAGATGGAGCGCGATCACGCTCGGGTACTCGATGCGATCCGTCGCCGCGACTTCATCGATGCGGTGCACTCGATGGCGGATCACGTCGACCACGACGTGGTGATCGTGAACGATGAACATAAGGTGGTGCCGGCACTGATCCGCACCCCCGAAGCGCAGAAGCGCATCCGCGAGGCGCGCGACGCGGAAGACCGTCGCAGCCAGACGGCGTAGCATTATTGGGTGTCTGAGCCCAAGATTCTGCTGTATTACGCCTTCGCGCCGGTAGCCGACCCGGAGGCAGTGCGACTGTGGCAGCGTGAGCTGTGCGCCTCACTCGGTCTGCGCGGACGCATCATCATTTCGCCGCACGGCATCAACGGTACGGTCGGTGGTGAACTCGACGCCTGCAAGCAGTACCTGCGCCGCACGCGTGAATACGGGCCTTTCGCTGGCCTCGATGTGAAGTGGAGCGAGGGCACCGGTTTCGTCGATGAGACCCCGCAGATGCTGCACGGGGTGGATCGCGCCCCGCGTTGGCGGCAGATCGTCGACTTTCCGCGCCTCAGCGTGAAGGTGCGCGACGAGCTTGTGGCGTTCGGCACCGCTGACGAATTGCAGGTCGATGCTGCCGGGGTGGTCGGCGGTGGCGAGCACCTATCCCCCGAAGCGGTCAACGAACTGGTTGCCACGCGCGGCGACGAGGTGGTGTTCTTCGACGGGCGAAACGCGTACGAGGCCGCGATCGGACGTTTCAAGGGCGCCGTGGTGCCCGAGGTCGCCACCACGCACGGCTTTATCGACGAGATCGAGCGCGGCGCGTTCGACGATCTAAAAGACCGCCCGGTCATTACCTACTGCACGGGCGGGATCCGCTGCGAAGTGCTGTCTGCGGCGATGCGTGCCCGCGGCTTCACCGAGGTGTACCAGATCGACGGCGGTATCGTGCGCTACGGCGAGGCCTTCGGAAACGACGGGCTCTGGGAGGGATCGCTCGCGGTATTTGACGGCCGCGAATCGCTCGACTTCGCGCCGGGTGCCGCGGTGGTGGGGCAGTGCGCCGCGTGCGGGGCCGCGTCCAAGCGCCTCGCTAACTGTGCCGAGCCGTCGTGCCGGGCACGCTTCGTGGTGTGCGACGCGCACGCGGGCGAACGCTGCACCGCGCACGGTGGATCGGCTGACGCCTCACCCGCCGCAATCGCTCGCAGCGCCTCGAGCTAGGCGATCCACCCGCAGGCCACTACCAAATCGAGACGCGGTCAGCGGGGTCGAGCCACAGCGCGTCGCTCGGCTGTGTGCCGTAGGCCTCGTGGAACGGGGTCAGGTTGCGCACGATCTGGTTGCAGCGGAACTCATTCGGCGAGTGCGGATCAACCGTCAGTAGCCGCACCGTCTCTTCTGGTCGCGACTTCTGCTGCCACGCCTGCGCCCATGCCAGGAAGAAGCGTTCGGCCCCGGTGAGCCCCTCGACCACGGGCGGCTCCGCGCCATCAAGCGACAGCAGGTACGCCTTCCACGCGATCTCGAGCCCAGACAGATCGCCGATGTTCTCACCGATCGTCAGCTCACCATTGACGGTTGCGCCGTCTGCACCCTCAGGTGAGAGCGCGTTGTACTGCGCAATCAGCGCACCGGTGAGTTTCTCGAAGGCTTCGCGATCCGCCGCGGTCCACCAGTCGGTGAGCTTGCCGTCACCGTCATAGCGTGAGCCCTGGTCGTCGAAGCCGTGCCCGATTTCGTGCCCGATCACGGCACCAATTGCCCCGTAGTTGGCGGCGGCATCCCACGAAGCGTCGAAGAACGGGGGCTGCAGGATCGCAGCTGGGAAGACGATCTCGTTAAAGCCCGGGTTGTAGTAGGCGTTTACGGTCTGCGGTGTCATGAACCACTCGTCGCGGTCGATGGGCTTCCCCACTTTGCTGATCTCGCGCACGAATTCCATTTCGGCAACGCGACGCGAGTTGCCCAGCAGGTCGGCGGGATCGACCTCGAGCATCGAGTAGTCGCGCCATTTCACCGGGTAGCCGATCTTCGGGGTGAACTTCTCGAGTTTCTCGAGCGCGCGCTGCTTCGTTTCCTCGCCCATCCAGGCGAGCGCGTGGATCGACTGGCGGTACGCCTCGATGAGGTTCCCCACAAGCACATCCATCTCAGCCTTCGAGGCTTCGTCAAAGTGGCGCTCGACATACAGCTTGCCGACAGCCTCGCCCATCGCGCCCTCCACGAAGGAGACGCCGCGGCGCCAACGCTCGCGCTGCTCGGTCGCGCCGGTCAGCGCGGTGCCGTAGAAGTCGAAGTTCGCGCGTGAGATCTCTTGCGACAGTAAAGCGGCGGATCCACGCACAATCTGCCAGGTCAGCCACGCCCGCCACGCCTCCAGCTCGTCCTCCACCAGCAGCTCGGCGAGCCCAGCAATGGCGTCAGGCTGCCCAACCACCACCTCGGCGAAGGCCGCCTCGGGTGCACCCGCAGCGGCGAGGTACGCGCGCCAATCGAGCGTGGGGGTGAGCTGCTGCAGCTCGGCGAAGGTGCGCAGGTTGTAGAGCTTCTGGATGTCGCGGCTGGCGACGCGATCCCAGTGCTTGGCGGCAATGCGACGCTCGAGTTCGTAGCTCAGCTCGGCGAGGCGCTCGGCGTCGGCGACCCCGACCAGCTCCAGCATGCGGGCAATGTGTGCCCGGTACTGCTCGCGGAT